>DATIPJ010001118.1:0-7408 GCA_035472155.1 Kofleriaceae bacterium | reverse complement strand
CTGCCGCAGCCCAACTCGCCCAACGTCTACGGGCCGCTCACGGAGACCGATCGCGCGCAGTCGATGTTCTTCACGCTCGACGGCAAGGTCAGCTACGACAAGCTGCAGCTCCGGGTCTACGCGCCCTTCGGGGCCAAGTACAACGCGATGGGGCTATCGGGCCAGCCGGTGCGCGAGTCGCTCGCGCAGGATCCGCAATGCCCGCAGGGGTCCGCCGATCCGACGTGCGTCGACCCCAACCGCGTCGACCGCAAGACGAAGATCGACGACTTCGATCGCTACGCGGTGCTCGAGTACCGCACGCGGCTGGCGGAGCAGAAGGCCGGCATCGCGGCGCGCGCGTACGTCCAGCAGTTCGTGCGCGGCTTCGAGCCGCTGCAGGTGCTCGCGCCGTCGCTGACCTTGCGCGGCGGCCTGGCGTTCAAGGCCGACCAGACCACCTATCGCATCGGCGCTGCGGTCGACGGCGACGTCGAGGTGAACCGCCAGATCCGCGTGCTGTACGGCGCGGAGGCGTTCCGCGAGTGGAACCCGAACAACGTCACGACCTCGCTGCAGGGCGATGGCTCGCAGTTCCAGCTGCTCGGCCCGTACAACCTTGCACAAGTGCCGCTGCCGTGTCCGCGGATCTACGATCCGACGGCGGCGATGGGGATGGGCGCGCTGGTGCCGGTCGCCGGCTGCCCGCTGACCTTCGCGTTCCTCGCCGACCGCACGGTGTTCGGCGCGTACGTCGATCCGCAATACCGCCCGAGCAAGAACCTCATCTTCGACCTCGGCGGCCGCGTGCAGGTCGCGCCGGGTGCGCTCGGCTCGCTGTCGTACGACATGAACACCACGATCGCGGCGACGGTGGTGTGGAACTTCATTCCCAACTGGCACTTGAAGCTCAACTACGCGCAGGGCTTCCGTCCGCCGGTGATCAACAACACCGCGTCCAACGGCGAAGCCGTCCAGGTCGGCGGCAATCCGAACCTGACGGTCGAGACCTCCGATGCGACGCAGGCCGAGGTCAACGCGCGTATCTTCAAGGGCGAGCGCAGTATTCGCGAGCTGTCGTTCCGCGTCGACGCCAGCTACACGCGGGTCAATAACCTCATCCAGGTCGCGTCGGGCAACTACTCCAACTCCGGCGAGCGCGGTCTGGCCTCGCTCGAATTCCTCGGCAAGCTGTACGTGCAGGGCGGGCACCGCATGGAGCTCGGCTACACCTACCTGCGCGGCGATACCAGCGACAAGGGCCGGATGCGCTCGCTCCCCGAGAACTGGTTCTCGCTGGCGGGCGTGTGGTCGCTGCTGGGCAACAAGCTGACGGCGACGACGACGCTGCGCGTCTCGGGCGCCGCCGAGGACCCCAACCGGCTCGTCGAGTATCGCGGTCTCACCTACGCCGACCAGCCCAAGCCGGGCTCGGCCGTGAACTCGACCACCGTCACCGCGACCGACCTCGTGCTCGACCGGCTGCCACCGATCGCCGATCTATCGCTCGGTGTGCAGTTTTTGCCCATGCCGAAACTTGCGATACGTGTCACGGCCTACAACGCACTGGTCGGCCATACCTACCAGCCCGATGTGTTCTTCGACTACGAGCCGCACCTGGAGTACCTGCCCAATCCCTACGAGGGCTTCCGAGCGTATGCGACGGTCGTGTATCAGTACTAGGAGACGGCTCGCATTCGCTCGCCTGGGCAGTACTAAGTAGTCGACCCGACGTCCGCGGACCCCAGGCCCTGATATCATCGTGAGACCTCGCGCCCTATGGCCGAAGGTCTGGGGAATCTTGTCGAAACGACGTGTGCTCGCGATCTCCGCCGATCTCGATCAGCTCCGCCGCATCGTCGTCACCCTCGAGCGCGCGGGCGCCGAGGTCGATGCGGTGCGCAGCTCGGAAGCGATCGCCGCCGAGGTGATTCCACACCGCTACGTGTTCTTTTCGGCCAGCGACGGCGATGTGGCGGCGCTCGGCGCGCTGGTGCCCAAGCTGCGCGACCGCGCGCACGTCACGATCGTGACGCCGCGGGCGTCGCTGTCGGACCTCACGACGTACCTGCGCGACGACCGCATCAACCACGTCGTCGTCGGCGAGGAGCTCGACAACGGGGTATTCGTCACCGCGCAGAAGCTGCTCACGGGCGACATCTTCGGCATCGAGAAGTACCTCCCGGCCGGCACGCCCGTGCACTACGCGCGGCTGCGCGACTTCGAGGGCCGCGGCCGCGCGATCGACACCGTGCTGGGCTACGCCGAGCAGTCGAAGATGCGCCGGCAGGTTCGCTCGGCGATCGGGTCGGTGTGCGAAGAGCTGCTGATGAATGCGCTGTACGACGCGCCGGTCGACGCCGCGGGGCGGCCGATCTTCGCCGAGCTCGATCCGCACGACCGGCGAGACACGCGCTCGCCGCGGCCGGTGTCGATCCGCTACGCGGCGACCGATCACCTGTTCGCCGTCGCGGTGCGCGACCGGTTCGGCCGGCTCGCGAAGAACACGATCCTGTCCTACATCGAGAAGTGCATCTCGTCGCCCAACCAGATCGACCGCAAGACCTACGGCGCGGGGTTGGGGCTCTACCTCGTTGCCAACGCCGCCGCGAGCTACGTGGTCAACGTCGCGTACGGCATCGCGACGGAGGTCGTGTGCACGTTCGACCGCGGCGCCAAGAGCCCGCTGCGTCTGCTCGGAATGTTCGTGCACCCGGGCGGCGCAGAGATGCTCAAGCGGGGCCCGACGCCCGAAACTTCGGCGGGACAACACGGCGGTGGCTGAGCGCCAGTTCGGTCCGTACCGGCTGGTCCGCCAGATCGCCGTCGGAGGAATGGCGGAGATCCATCTCGCGAAGACCGCGGGCCTCGCGGGGTTCGAGAAGTACGTCGCGCTCAAGATGATCCACCCGAACTTCGCCGAGGACGAGCAATTCATCCAGATGCTCGTCGACGAGGCGAAGATCGCCGTGCAGCTCACGCACGGCAACATCGCGCAGACCTTCGACCTCGGGCGCGTCGGCGACACGTACTACATCACCATGGAGTACGTCGACGGCGCCGATCTCTACAAGATCTTGCGGCGCGCCTCCGAGCAGGACCGCGAGATGCCGCTCGACGTGTGCGCGTTCATCGGCAAGGAGATCTCGTCGGCGCTCGACCACGCGCACCGGAAGCGCGACCACACCGGCAAGTCGCTCGGCATCGTGCATCGCGATGTCTCGCCGCAGAACGTGCTCGTCTCGTACTCGGGGGAGGTCAAGCTGGTCGACTTCGGGATCGCGAAGGCGACGATGAAGGTCCGCCAGACCGCGGTCGGCGTGATCAAGGGCAAGTACTACTACATGAGCCCCGAGCAGGCGTGGGGCGATCCGATCGATCACCGGTCGGACATCTTCTCGGCGGGCATCGTGCTCTACGAGATGATCACGGGGCAGATGCTCTACCTCGAGGAGGATCTGCACAAGCTGCTCGAGATGGCGCGCGCGGCCGCCATCGAGCCGCCGAGCCGGCTGCGCCGCGGGGTGCCGCCGCAGCTCGAGCGGATCGTGATGCATGCGCTCGAGCGCGTGCCGGGCGAGCGTTACCAGAGCGCGGGCGACCTGGCGACCGACCTCGAGCGCTTCCTGCACGCGTACTCGCCGGTGTTCACGTCGTCGAAGCTGTCGACGCTGGTGCGCGAGGTGGTGGGCGACCCGCTGCAGGTGCCCGACGACCCGGCGGGAGGTGGGGTCGAGCAGCGCGACGGCGTGATGTCGACCCATCCGCTCGACGACGCCGAGGTCGCGCACGCCACCGACCGCGGGTCGCTGCGCGACGAGAACAGCGTCATCTTCCGGGTCGCCGAGCTCGACCGCGCGCCCAAGGCGCCGACCCTGCGCAAGACGCCGCCGCCTCCGCCGCCGCTGCCGGGCGCCTCGGTGCGCACCGCGCCGCCCAAGGCGGCCTCGCGGCCGACCGCGCCGCGGGTGACGCGTGCGGCGGATCCGATGCCGCTGCCCGAGCGCTCGGCGCCGCCGGCCCGCCTACCGCCGATGTCGCCGCGGGCCACCTCGGCGAAGATCCCGCACATCGCCAAGCCGCGGCAGCCTCACGAGGAGACGCGCAGGATGGAGCCGGCGCCCGCCAACCCGCTGCAGGAGGAGAGCGGGCTGATCACGCCCGACGGCAAGCTGGTGGTGTGGGACGACAGCGACCGCGATGCGTCGGACGAGTACGTCGAGGGCGCCGCCGATCGCACGGTGATCACCGCGGCCCCGATCGGCATGGGCTTCATGATGGACGTCGCGGTCGACGATGGCGACGGCCCGGTCGAGGCGACGATGATCACCAGCGCGCCGGTCGGCCCCGGGTTCAGCGGCGAGGAGGACTCGACAGTCGACCGGACCGACGATCGCCCGGACGACGACGCTCCGACGGTCGCGCGCGAGCTCGCGTTCGAGCCGCCGACCCATCCCGCGCGGCCGAGCGATCAGGCGAGCCTGGCGCCCCCCGCGGCGCTGCAGGCCAAGATCCACGCACCGGCGATCAGCGAGCTTCGCAAGCCGCGGCCCTCGCGGCGGACGCCGGCCGGGGGCGGCGTGCGGCCCAACGTGCTCCAGGCGATCGTGTCGTCGCAAGCGAGCGAGCCGATGCCGGCTCCGCGGCCCGCGCAGCGCCCGCCGGTGCAGGCGAAGTCGCAGCCGATGGCGCCGGTGCAGGCGAAGTCGCAGCCGATGGCGCCGGTGCAGGCAAAGTCGCAGCCGATGGCGCCGCTGGGCCAGTCGCCGCCGGCGCCGGTGCAGCCGCTGCTGTTCAGCCAGTCGCAGCCGATGTCATCGCTGGCGGATTCGCTGCATGGCCGCTTCGAGCCCGCGCCGAGCCCGTCGCAGCCACCGCCGCTGTTCAACCCGGTCCCGTCGATGTCCCCGACGCTCCTGGAACCGCTTGCAGGGCAGGCATCGCCGGCGTCGATGCCCACGCTGATGCAGCCAGCCGCGCCTCCGTCGGTCGAGCCTCTCGCTCCGGGATTTCCCGTCGGTGCATCTCCCGGTCCTGCGTACGCCGATGGCCAGGGCCTGTACACCGACGCGGATGGATCGGGAACCGAGCCAGGGTTTGGTGCGCCACCCGGTGCGCCGCCGAACCCAGCCGGGGTTGCTGCACACCTGGCGTATCCCGCGATGCAGCCGATGCCTGCTGGGTATTCTCAGCCGGTGGCGAACCAGATGTCGCCGCATGGTTATCCGCAGCTGATGCCGGGCGCGCTGTATTCGTTTCAAGCGCCACCGCAGGAGATGTCGCTCACCGGGCAGCTGCGCGCCGCCGAGATCGACGAGCTGCCGGCGCATTACAGGCTCGGTGCGAGCCGCGCGCGCTGGTTCACCTACATCGTGTCGGGCGTGCTCGCGGTCTCGGTCGCCGCGGCGGTGACATTCCTGATCATCCGGTCGATGCGAGATACCGCCCCGCAGGTCGCGTCGGTCTACATCACCTCGGTGCCGGCGGGCGCCGACGTGCTGTTCGAGGGCACGCGGCTGCGCGACAAGACGCCGCTCACGATCGACAAGGTCCCCGTCGGGACGCGCCCGACGATCCGCCTCGAGCTCGCGCACTACGGTCCCTACGAGGAGATCCTCGATATTCCGAGGAGGGGTGCCGAGGTCAAGCGGACGATCCAACTCATGGCGATCACGGGAAAGATCGTGATCGATAGCGTGCCGGCGGGTGCAGAAATCCATATCAACGGACGGATGCGCGGCCGCACGCCGACGACGATCAACGATGTAGATATGGATTCTGCGAAGGTGCTCGAGCTGCGTCTCAAGGACTACCAATTATTCCGGCAAGACCTCGCGTGGCCGGCTGACGGCAAGATCCAGATCAACGCCAAGCTCGTGCGCTAAGCGTTTGAGTGCGGTGCCGTCCCACACCGACGAGGAATGCGTCGGTGGCGGACCCCGACGTTACCCGAGACCGCGGACGTGGTTTGCGGTTTGCTTGTTACGTTGGTCGCAATGTGGATTCGAGGATCGTTACGAGTAGGTTCGGTGTTGAGCTCCATCCTCATGAGTCTGGGTGCGTGCGGCCACCACGACGGCGATGATGAGAGCCCCGACGCCGCGATGCCGGCCGACGCGTGCTCGGGGATCGGGTGCTCGATCGTCAACTGCGGCGCACAGGGCCTCCCGTCGACGAGCGTGTCGGGCACCGTGTACGCGCCCAACGGCACGCTCCCGCTGTTCGGCGTGAACGTCTACGTACCGATCAACGACCCCGGGCCGCTGCCGGCGGGCGTGCACTGCGATCGCTGCAGTGACTCGCTGCTCGGCGGCTCGTACGTGCAGACCACGACCGACGAGGCCGGCCACTTCATCCTCTACGGCGTGCCGGCGACGACCAGCGTCCCGGTGGTGATGCAGGTCGGCAAGTGGCGCCGCCAGGTGACGATCGACACCGTCGCCTCGTGCCAGGACAACGCGCTGCCGGCGGTATCGACCACGCTGCCCAGGAACCGCCAGCAGGGCGACATGCCGCAGATCGCGATCACCACCGGTGACGCGGACGCGCTCGACTGTCTCGTCCGCAAGCTCGGTATCGACGACAAGGAGATCACGACCGACGCGCAGGGCGGCCGGGTCCACCTCTACAACGGCAACGGCGCCAAGCAATTCGCGACGACGTTTACCGGCGGCACCGGCTCGTTCAACAACGCGACGACGCTGTGGGGCAGCTCCGACAAGCTCGCGGGCTACGACATCGTGTTCCTGTCCTGCGAGGGTGGCCAGCATCCCGAGACCAAGCCGCAGGCGGCGATGCAGGCGCTGCACGACTACGCCGGGGTCGGCGGCCGCGTGTTCCTCTCGCACTGGCACAACATCTGGGTCGGCGGCGACCGCAACGACGCCAACCACGGCCTCGCCGACTGGAAGTCGATCGCGACGTTCGACTTCGGTGCGGGCCAGCCGCCGAACGGCAGCACGCAGGCGACGCTGGTCGACGAGACCTCGTCGAAGGGCAAGCCGTTCGCGACCTGGCTGCTCAACGTCGGTGCGTCGAGCGTGCGCGACCAGCTCCCCGTCGTCGACGCGCGCTACACCTGCAAGTCGGTCACCGCGGGCCAGGCCGAGCAATGGGTGTACGTCGACCCGGGCCAGCCGCTGATCGCCGGCGCGAGCGGCGTGCAGGACATGCTGTTCACGACCCCGCTCGACCAGCCGCCCGAGGCGCGCTGTGGCAAGGTCGTGTTCTCGGACATGCACGTCTCGGCGGGCTCGAGCTCGAAGGCAGCCACGCCGTATCCGGGCGGGTGCTCGACCCAGCCGCTGACCGCGCAGGAGAAGGCCCTCGCGTTCATCTTCTTCGATATCGCGTCCTGCGTCGGCGGCCTGGAGTAGCCGTCGGTGGGCCCCGCCGGCCCGTGAATCGAGATCGGCGCAGGTTGGACCCG
>DATIPJ010001117.1:0-2653 GCA_035472155.1 Kofleriaceae bacterium | reverse complement strand
CCGAGACCGAGCGGCTCGCCGGCGAGCTCGGCCGCGAGGCCGATCTGATCGACGCCTACCGCGCGGTCGCGCCCGACGTGCTCGACGCCGGGATCCAGCGCCGGCTGTACCTCGACGTCGCCGACCTGTCGCGCGCGGTGCGCCACGACCTGCCGCTCGCCGGCCAGTACTACCAGAAGGTCCTCGACAGCCAGCCCGACGATCGCCGCGCGCTGGTCGCGCTCGAGGCGATCTACCGCGACACCGGCGACGACGAGCGGCTGACCGAGATCCTGTTGCGCCAGGCCGACAGCGCCAACGCCGACGTCGACGAGCGCGTGGGCGCGCTGGTCGAGGCCGCGGGGCTCTACGTCACCCTCGATCGCCCCGACGACGCGATCGCGACCTGGGAGCAGGTGCTCGAGGTCGCCCCCGAGCGCCGCGACGCGGTGGCCGCGCTCGAGGGGCTGTACCGCGAGCAGGACCGCTGGCCCGATGTGGTCGAGCTCTACGAGCGGCGGCTCGGCTTCGCGACCTCCGTCGAGGAAGCGGTCGCGCTGCGGGTGCAGCTCGGCGAGATCCACGAGCGCTACCTGCACGACGTCGAGACCGCGATCGACAACTACGCCGCGGCGCTGGGCGGCGATTCGCGCCACGCCGTCGCGCTGGCCGCGATCGAGCGCTACCTGCAGGACCCCGATGCGCGCGCGGTGGCCGCCGAGGTGCTCGAGCCGATCTACGTCTCGCAGCAGCGCTGGGTCGATCTCATCCGGGTCTACGAGGCCAAGCTCGAGAGCGCCAGCGATCCGCGCGAGCGGCTGCGGCTGACCCGGTTCGTCGCCCGGCTGTTCGAGGAGCAGCTCGAGGACTTCGAGAAGGCGAGCCGGTGGTACGCCAAGCTGTTCCGCGAGCAGCCCAGCGACCAGGGCATCCGCGATCAGCTGCAGCGCCTGGCCTCGATCGTCGACAACTGGGCGTTCGTCGCCGACACCTACCAGGAGTACCTCGACGCCGAGACCGGCGAATCGTCGGATCTGCGCGACGTCGCGATCGCGGCGGCGACGATCTATGACCGGCGGCTCGGCTCGGTCGACAAGGCGTACCAGGCCTACCGGCGCGCGCTGGCGATCGCCGACGACGGCGTGCCCGATCCGCGCGAGCTGGTGCGCCGGCTCGAGGACCTGCTCGGCCGCGGCCAGAAGTGGCGCGAGCTGGTCGCGATCTACGACGACGTGATCGCGGGCGGCGACGATGAGCTGCGGCTCGAGGCGCTGATCAAGCGCGCGCGGCTGCTCGAGGATGGCATCGCCGACATCGCGGGCGCGATCGACGGATGGCGCGACGTGGTGCTGGCCACCGAGGACGGCGGTAGCCCGGCGGCCGAGAACGCCTACCGCGAGGCCGTGGTCGAGCTCGAGCGCCTGTACCGCGCGCGCGGCGACTGGAACGACCTGGTCTCGCTGTTCGAGGCGCGGCTCGCGCGCTCGAGCCAGCCGACCGAGACCGCCGAGCTGCGCCTGCGGCTGGCCGAGCTGTTCGAGGCCCAGGTCGGGGATCTCCCGGCCGCGCTCGATCAGTACGAGCAGGTCATCGCCGACGGCTATCGCTGGGAGGTCGCCGTGTCGTCGCTCGAGCGGCTGGTCGTGCACGAGGCCCATCGCGAGCGGATCGCCGAGCTACTCGAGCCGGTCTACCGCGGGCTCGACTGGTGGCAGAAGCTGGTCGTCATCCTCGACGCCAAGCTCGATTACGTGCGCGACCCCGGCGAGCAGGTCTCGACGCTGCACGAGATCGCCAAGATCCACGAGGACCGCGGCGGCAACCTCGATCTCGCGCTGCAGGCGCTCGCGCGCGGCTGGCGGATCGACGTCGCCGACGACGATAGTCTCAGCAAGCTATTGATCCTCGCCGGCAAGCTCGGCGCGTGGGACGAGGTGGTCGCCACGCTGGAGGACGGCGCTGCCTCGGCGCAGAACAGCGACCTCGCCGCCGGGCTGTGGGCGCGCGCGGCCGAGATCCACGAGGCTCGCCGCGGCGACCTGCCGCGCGCGATCGCGGCGTGGCGCAAGGTCGAGCAGGCGCGGCCCGACGACATGGCGGCGCTCGCCGCGCTCGATCGCCTGCTCGCGCTCGAGGGCCGGGTCGAGGACCTGGTCGCCGTCGTCGCGCGGCGCGCCGAGCTCACCGACGACGCCGGCGTGCGCCTGGTGCTGCTGCACCGCGTGGCCGCGCTGTACGAGGAGGTCCTCGACAACCGGCCGGCCGCGATCACCGCCTACAAGAACGTGCTCGGCGTCGACGACACCGACCTCGCGGCGCTCGATGCGCTCGAGCGGCTGTACCGGATCAGCGATGCCCCCGACGCGCCGCGCGAGCTCGCGCAGACCCTCGAGCGCAAGATCGAGCTGACCACGGATGTCGTCGAGCGCCAGGCGCTGCGGCGCTCGGCCGCCCAGGTCTACGAGCAACAGCTCCACGACATCTACCAGGCGATCGGCCAGCTGACCGCCGTGCTCGACGAGGATACCGCCGATCCGGTCGCGCTCGCCGAGCTCGACCGGATCTACGGCAACGCCAAGATGTGGCCCGAGCTGCTCGACATCGTCGACCGGCGCGCGCTGCTCGCGATCACGTCGAAGGAGCGCGCCGAGCTGGCGTATCGCGCGGCGCACCT
>DATIPJ010001116.1:0-3586 GCA_035472155.1 Kofleriaceae bacterium | reverse complement strand
GCCTGCGTCTCGGGGATATCGGCCAGCACGCCGGCGGCGGCCTTGCGGGTCGCCCAGTCCTGCGAGTCGAGCGCGTCCTTGGTCCAGTCGACCGACGCCTGCGCGAGCACGACCGGATCGAGCCCGACGATGGCGACCACTGCGCCCGCGGCCGCGACGCGCACTGTCCAGTCCGGATCGCGGACGAGCGCGGTCAGCGCCGGGAGGCTCTTGCGGTCGGCGATGTCGCCGAGGGCACGCGCCGCGAGCCGCCGCGTGCTCGGGTCCCTGGCGGCGAGCTGGCTCGTGATGAGGTCGAGACCGCCGTAGTCGCCGAGCGAGATCTGGGCGACCGCGGCGACCAGGCGGTTCGGCGAGCCGGGGCTCGCGAACGCGTCGCGCAGAACCTTGCGGCCGGCGTCGTCGCCCAGCTTCGCGAGGCCCTCGGCGGCCGCGAGCCGCGCGCCCTCGTCGTTGTGCTCGAGGATGTCGTAGAGCAGCTTGCGCGCGCTCGGATCGCGCAGCGCCGCCATCCGGGTCAGGATCAGCGCACCGGCGTAGGGCGCGAGCTGGTTGAGCTCGGCCTCGTGGCCCGCGAGCGCCTTGAGCGCGGCGATCGCCTTCTTGTCGCCGGGCTTGCTGACATCGGCCAGCGTGAGCCCGGCCTTGAACGAGACCGCGAGGTCCTTGCTGCGCGCGTAGTCGAGCAGGCGGCGGGTCGCGGCCGCATCGCCCAGCCGCGCGAGCGCCGACGCGTACCAGACCTTGAGCGGCGGCGGTGCGGCGGTCTCGAGTCGCGCGAGCAGGCGCGCCTCCGACGACGCGCCCAGCGCGCCCAGCGCATCGGCGGCGTGGCCGCGCACGAGATCATCGGGGTCGCGCTCGGTGAGATCGGAGAGCGCGGGGCGCGACGGCTGGTCCTTGATCCTGGCGAGCGCATCGGAGCCGTGCACGCGCACCGTGGGCTCGGTCTCCTTCAGCGACGCGCGCAGCGTGATCTGCGCATCCTTGCGGAGCGCGTCGTAGTCGGGCGGGGCAGGGACCACCGGCGTGGGCGGCCTGGGCTGCTCGGGCCCCGGCGCGGGGGCCACGACCGGGGGCGGTGCCTCGGGCGCACGGTGCTGCGATCGCCAGAGCGCCACCCCACCCAGCGCGGCGGCGATCGCGATCGCTCCGATGATCGCCGGCGGGCGCCGCGACGCCACGGGTGGGAGCACCGCGGGCTGCGGGCGCGTGACGCGCGCGCGCGTGTCGCGCACGGCGGTGAGCGTCGCGGCATTCGACGGCAGACGCTGGTTGTTGATGTCGTGCAGGTCGGCGAGCACGTCGGCGGCGCTCTGGTAGCGGCCGTCGGCGTCCTTGACCAGCATCAGGTCGACGATCTCGGCGACCGCGAGCGGCACGCCGAGCCGGGGCGGCAGGTTGATGAGGCGCGGCGGCTCGCGGAACAGATGGCCGCTCATCACCGCCTGCACGGTGTCGCCGACGAACGGCGCCGCGCCGGCGAACATCTCGTACATGATCACGCCCAGGGCGTAGACATCCGTGCGGCGATCGATGTCGTACGCGCCGTTGATCTGCTCGGGCGACATGTAGTGCGGCGTGCCGACCATCGTGCCCGTGCGGGTCAGCCGCTCGGGGCTGTCGACGCCGACCAGCTTCGCGATCCCGAAGTCGAGCAGCTTGACCTGGATGCGGCCGTCGACCGGGCGCAGCCAGATGTTGTCGGGCTTGAGGTCGCGATGGACGAAGCCTTTGTCGTGGGCCGCCTTGAGCGCGCGCAGGGTCTGCTCGAGGATCGGGAACGCCTCGGACCAGGTCAGCGCGCCGCGCGCGATCCGCGCCGACAGCGACTCACCCTCGAGGTACTCCATGACGAAGAACACGCGCCCGTGTGGATCGCGGCCGAAGTCGTAGATGTCGACGATGTTCTCGTGGCGGATCGAGTTGACCGCGCGCGCCTCCTGGTAGAAGCGCTCGACCATGTCCTCGACGCGGCAGTACTCGAGG
This sequence comes from Kofleriaceae bacterium, assembly GCA_035472155.1. Lineage (GTDB taxonomy): Bacteria > Myxococcota_A > Polyangia > Haliangiales > Haliangiaceae > JABFXX01. The sequence goes on along the minus strand of DATIPJ010001116.1, from coordinate 1,597 downwards.
CGCAGGACCTTGATCGCCGCCGAGCGCCCGATCTTGTCGTGCACGCCCTCGTAGACCACGCCCATCCCGCCCTCGGCGAGCCTCCGGCGGATCGTGTAGCCCGACAGCTCCTGGCCGATGAACACCTCGGGATCGTCGGAGAATGACTGCGCCGAGCCCGAGCGGCCACGCATGCCGATCGTGGGCAGCCCGGTCGGTGGGATCGGGCCCGAGCTCTTGGGGACCGCCCGGGGTGCGTCGGTGCGCAGAGGCAGCTCGCCGCTCGCGAGGCCGCTCACGCCGCTCGTCCCCGGCCGCGACTGCGTCGGCGGCGCTTCCGTTCCCAGCCTCGTCGTACCGTTGCTGTCCTGGCTCATCGCGTTTCCTCACAGAGAGAACAGAGAGATGACAACGGCCTCGGCGGTCAACCGCACGCCGGGATCCGGATCGTTCGAGGCGAGCCGCGCGACGGTGGCCGCGTGGGCGCGTGCGTCGGCGGCCAGGAGACCGCACACGGCGAGCGCGCTGCGCCGGTCGCTGGCCTCGGCGCTCGCCAGGCCGGTCGCCACCCAGCCGAGCGCACGCTTGTCGCCGAGCCGCGCGAGGGCGGTCGCCGCGGCGCCGCGCTCGAGGAGCTCGGGGTCGGCCGCGAGGCGCGCGAGCTGGTCGCGGGCCGATCCATCGCCGGCGCGGGCGAGCAGCGCGGCCGCGCCGACGCTGCGCACGGCATCGGGCTGCGCGAGCTCCTCCGAGAGCAGCGTGCGCGCATGCGCGTCGCCGAGTCGCGCCAGCGCGCCCGCTGCGCGGCGCCACGGGTCGCGGCCGCGCGGCGTTGCCTCGACGATCCCGGCGAGCACCGCGCGCCCGGCGTCGTCGCCCGCCTCGGCCAGCGCGGCGGCTGCGGTGAGCTGCTGCGCCGGATCCTCGAGCGCACGGACGGCGATCGCGCGCGCGTCGCGGTCGCCGAGGCGAACCAGCACGGCGGCGAGCTCGACCTTGAGCCGCTCCCCCGAGGCGGCGAGCGCCGCCCGGACCTTGGGCGCGGCATCGGGCAACCCGAGATCGCCGAGCGCGCGCGCGGCGCGCAGGCGCACCTCGTCGCCCGATCGCAGCGCCGCGTAGAGCAGCGGCGCGGTCGCCGGCGCGCCCGCCAGCGCCAGCGCATCGACGGCGAAGCCCTGGCGCTGCGGCGACGATGCCCCGATCGCATCGCGCAGGTCCTGCTCGGCGAGGGCGCGCGCACCGGCCGTGTCTCCGGCGGCCAACGCCTGCTGGATCGATCGCGGCACCGGCTCGGGCGCAACGACCTTCTGTGCGCCCGCAGCGCTCGTCGGCGTGCCCGGCGGCGCGCTCGTGCTCGCGATCGCAGCGCCGGGCTTGAGCGCCTCGCCGCGGCCGAGCACGACATAGGCCGCGCTCGCCAGCGCACCCACCGACGCACCGATCGCGACGTAGAGCCCGAGCCGCGAGCGCCGCGGGGGCGGGGCCGGCTCGGTGTGCGGGATGCGCTGGTTGGTGCCGGCGCCCTGGTACCGCGGCAGCGAACCGGCGACGCTGTCGCGGGTCGAATCGCGGCGCAGCTGGGGCGGCGCCTGATCGACCGCGGTCGACTCCGCCG
>DATIPJ010001115.1:0-2477 GCA_035472155.1 Kofleriaceae bacterium | reverse complement strand
GAGCCCATTCGCGAAGGTGCTCGGGATCGGTGAGCGCCTCCCAGACTCGTTCGGGTGGATGGCGAAGGTCGCGGACCAGGACGAGGGTCCAGCGGTCTCCGTCCTTCTGGATGTCAGCGCCGAAGGCGGCGCCGGGCGCGTATTGCTCACGGCCACTCATGTCACTTCTTGCCTTTCTTGGATGCGGCCTTCTCCATCCGATCCAGGTGTAGTTCCAGGGCATCGACGTGCTTTGACCAGAAGCGGCGGAACTGCTCGAGCCATGCGTCGACCTCCTGGAGCGGCTTGGGAATGAGGCGGTAGACCCGCCGCTGGGCCTCCACGCGAGATTCGACGAAGCCACCGTCGCGCAGGACCTTGAGGTGCTTGGACACCGACGGCTGCGGCAGGCGGAGCTCCTGCATCAGGTCGGTCACCGAGCGCTCCGACGAGGAGAGCATGCTCAGGATCGCGCGGCGGTTGGGCTCGGCGAGGACGGCGAAAGCGGATTCCACAAGGGGTATATGCTCACAGGTTCATATGCCCGTCAAGGAATAAACGCAAGGTTCGACGACCGGCCCTCCTGGGCCTCCGGCAGGGCGCCGACGCGATGAGGGATTCCTGCGCTAGGCTCCCCGCGGAGGTCCCGATGACCGCAACCTACGAGTTCACCGCCGAGCAAAACGAGACCTTCAAGGGCCTGGTCCGCAACATGAAGCGCTCCGGCGCCATGGTCGCGATCGCGAGCCTGATCCTGTTCGCCTATCACATGGTCGATCATTTCGGGATCTCGCTCGGTGCCACGCCCAGCGCGGCGGTCTACTACCTCGACCTCACCCTGTGGTGCTTGCTGTCCGTGGTCGGCCTCGTCGTTGCGGTCCTGCTGGTGCGCGCGACCGGCGCGTTCACCGCGGTCATTCACACCGAGGGCAATGACGTCGAGCATCTGATGCGTGGCCTGGCCGGCCTGCGAAACATCCTCGGCATGCTGTTCTCGGCCGCCACATGCGGGTCGCTCCTGCTCGCGGTGAGCTTCACGCTGCTGCTCGTCTATTCCTGATCGCTCCTGATCCTCGAGTCGGTGGCCGCCAGCCGCGTCGCCAGCGCGATGCCGGCGCCGCCCGTTGCGGTGCGCAGCGCCTCGTAGGCGGCGAGGGCGTCCGCGTCACCGTCGGAGCGCTTCACCGCGCGGATCAGCGTGCTCTTGCGGGTGTGCTCGGCGGGTACGAACTCCATCGCCTTCACCTCGTAGCCGGCCGCGCGGACGAGCAGGGTGCGCATCGCGTCGGTGATGTGGGCACCGGTCTCGCGACGCAGATGCGGAGAGCCCCAGATCGGGCGGAATGCGCCGGTGTCTGCGCGCGCGTCGAGCGCCGACCATGCGCGGGCGAGCTCGGCCTGGCAGCACGGCGCGACGGCGATCAGCTCGGCGCGAAACGCGATCCCCAGGGCGAGCGCGTCGCAGGTGGCGGTGTCACAGGCATGCAGCGCGAGCACCGCATGCAGCGCGGGCAGCTCCGCGCCGCCGAACGCGCGGCGCCAGGCAGCGATGACCTCGGCCGGGTCGAGCGTCCCGGCCTCGAACCGCACGACATCGTCGAGCTGCGCCAGCGCACAGCGCCGGCGGCTCTCCTCGATCACGGCCGCGTTGCGGTCGATTCCAAGCACCTCGATCGGCTGCGCCCATACGTGCTTCGCGCACCACGCGACCAGGAGCGTCAGGTACGAGCGACCGCAGCCCGCATCGAGCAGGTGGATCACCGGATGCCGCGCGCGCAGCTCGCGCAGCGCCGGCCCCAGCAGCGCGAGCATGTGATTGATCTGGAAATACTTCGGGACTTTCGACGGCGGCAGCGATGCGTCGTGGTGCAGGAGGCCGAGCGCACGCAAGAGGGGCGCGGCCTCGGCGGGCGGCAACAGGAGCGACTTGCCGCGGGCCAGCTCTGCCGTGCGCGCCTCGGTCCAGTACGCGCGCGCCCGCGCGGCGAGCTCGGTCGCCCAGCGGTCGCGGGTACGAGACGAGGCGATCACGACGGAGCGGCAGTATACAACCGGCGGTCATTCGCGCGCGTCACGATCATGGATCCAGACGCGAAGCGGACCAACATCCTGTCCAAGCTCGGCGTCCGCGATCGCACGCGCGCCGTGCTGCGCGCCCTCGAGATCGGGCTGTGGTAGCCGACCGATCCGACGCCCTCTAGCTCTCGGAGAGTGCGGCGATGTCGGCGATCTCGAGTACCTGCTTGGGAGCCCCGCTCTGTGCGCACCGAATCATCGCGCGGCCGACTTGTGACAGCGTGAGGGCGCGAAAGAAGAGCTTCAGGAGCGGCGCGAACAGGAGGGCGACGCGATACGAGGTCTTGAGGTGCTTCTGGCCGGGCTTCGGCGTCATGAGGCCGGGCCGGAAGTTGTAGACGCCCTTGAACGGCAGGCGCATGAGCGCGTTCTCCGCGCGGCCTTTGACGCGCGCCCACATGGTCTTGCCTTGCTCGGTGCTG
>DATIPJ010001114.1:0-10639 GCA_035472155.1 Kofleriaceae bacterium | reverse complement strand
CGCGGGCGCCTTGCTCGCCCTGATGCTCTCCCGGATCGTGCGCGGCTGGCGCGGCTCGTGGCGCGCGCGGCGCCGGGCGGCGCGGGCCGGGGCGGGCGAGGATGACGCCGCGGCGCTGCTCCGGCGGGCGGGCTTCCGGATCGTCGCGCGCCAGGCGCGGACACGGTGGGCCCCGATCGTGGACGGCGAGCCGCTCGAGACCGAGCTGCGCGCCGACTACCTCGTCGAGGCGGACGGCGAGCGGCTGGTCGCCGAGGTCAAGACCGGCGACGAGGCGCCGAGCCTCGCGACCGCGGCCACGCGGCGCCAGCTGCTCGAGTACCACGTCGCGTTCGCGGTCGATGGCGTGCTGCTGGTGTGCCCCGAGCGCGGGGCGATCCATCGGATCGAGTTTCCGTTACCAGCGCAGCTGCGCGCCGCCCGCGCCGCCGAGCGAGAGCTCGCGTGAGCCCGGCTGGCGGTCGGCGCACTTGATCGGCTCGCCGGCGTCGACCCGGCGATCGACGCTGTCGAGCAGGCGGCCCTCGCAGGCCAGCGACTGCGCGATCGGGCCGGCGCGATAGGCGCGCTCGATCACGATGCGCGTGGGCTCGGCGGCGGCGAGCTCCTGGATGGTCGCCTCGCGCAGACCGAGATCCAGCCGGTGCGGCGACCAACCGCGGCCGCCGAGCTCGACGACCAGCGCGCCCCGCGAACGCTCGATGATCGCGACGCGGGTCCCGACCGCGGGCTGCGGCAGCGAGCTGCGGACCGCGCGCGCGAGCCGGGCCAGCGGGGAGGTCTCGCGCTCGGCGGGCTGCGCGACCGTGCCCACGGTCACCCGGCCCAGACCGCGGTCGTCGCTGGCGCGATCGTCGAGCGCTGCGGCGATCTCACGGCCCCAGGGCGCACCGATCGCATACGCGGCCAGCGTCGCGTCCGCACGCCGCAGCACCAGCACGTGATCGGCCTCGCGCACGAGGTCGCCGTCGCCCAGATCGAGCGCCAGGCCGAGCGCGGCGATCACCCACGCGGCGCCGACCCGGCGCCCGAGGCGCGGATCGCGACCGACCACCATGTGCTCGAGGTGGGCGAGGAGCTCGGCCCGGCCCTCGTAGCCCGGGCGTGCGCCGGCCATCACCGAGGCCCGCGCGATCCGGTCGGCGCGCAGCGGGTGCTCGTCGTCGTCGGAGTCGAGCACCGCGCGCAGCGCGCGCGCCATCGCCCCGGGCGTGTACCCCGCGCGCTCGAGCAGCGCGACCGCGCGTTCGTCGGCGATCGCCTCGGCATCGCGCCGCAGGACCAGGCGGTCATCGTCGGGCGGCGGCCCGAACAGCGAGACCTGGGCGTGGTGGCCCTCGATGTGCGCCAGCTCGTGGGCGACCACGCCGGCGAGCTCGGCCTCGGAGTCGAGCCGCTCGATCGTCGTGCGCCCGAGGACGATCCGGCTGCCCGACGTCGCGTACGTGCCGTCGCGGTCGGCGATCACGATCCGCGGCGCGGCCGCCAGGCTCGACACCTGCGCGAGCCGCTCGGCGATGCCCTGGACATAGTCGCGCAGCGCGCCGTCGTCGTAGAGATCGAGCTCGGCCTCGGCCAGGTCGCGCTCCACCATCCAGCCCAGGCAGCCCTCGATGTCGTGCGCCAGGCAGGGGTTCGGCAGCTGCGCGCCGAGATAGCTCGGGCCCGCGCACGCCGCCCACGCCGCGCACGCGATTGCAGCGGCGAACCGCGCCGCATGCGCCCGCGGGGACCGGCTCATCTCATTCCGAGCGCCCCTCGCTCCGCTCATCGCCGTGCCTCGACGATCGCCTCGAGCTCGATCTCGGGCCGATCGTCCGCGATGCTGGTGCGCAGCTCGACCCAGCGCGCCAGGCGGTGACGCGCACGCTCGATCGCGGTGCGGATGGCCGGCCCGTCAAAGTAGTCGCCGGCGCGGAGCCCGAGCGTCTGCAGCACGGCTGCGCGCGCGATCGGGCTGGCCCCGATCGCCTTGACCGACGCGATCCGGAACCGGCGCCCGGCCAGGATGGGGATCGCGACCGAGACCGTGCCGCCCGCATCGTAGGTCGCCCGCGGCGGACCGAGCCTCGCCTCGAGCCAGCCGGCGTCGCGGTAACGCCGCTCGAGCTCGGCCAGCGCGCGCGTCATGCGGTACTCGACGTAGACCCCGCCGATCGTGTTGACGGTGCCGAGCGCATCCTCGAGCGCGGCGAGCCGCTCGGCGTCGGGCAGCTCGCTCGCGGGCTCGAACGCGATGCCGGCGATCCGGTAGCGCGCCCCGAGCTCGACCGCGACCTCCAGATCGATGCGGCAGCCCACGCGGCGCGCCACCGAGATCCGGGCCCGCGCGTAGCCGGCGGTGCGCAGCGCGCCGGTCGCGGTCTCGACGACGCGCGCCATGCGCTCGGGATCATCGACCGTGCCCTCGAGCACCGCGAGCTGCGGCACGGCGTCGCGCGGGGCCCCGCTGACCGCCACCTCGCCGATGCGGTTGAACGCGCACGCACCGCGCACGGCGACGCGCCCCGCGGGCGGCACGCGGCAGGCCGCGACGACGCTCAGGATCAACAACCACGGTCGCACGCGCACTCGCTCAGCAAGCAGCGCTCCAGTCCGCAAGTCTGCGACTCGCCTCACGCGCGCTCGCGCATGGCGCATCCTGCGATAGACGCGGTGCACCCCGAGGGCGACGCACGTCATTTCGTGGCGATCCGCCCCGTCCGCGAGGCCCGATGCGTATAGTCGCCCGACGAATCCCCATGTCGAAGATCCAATTCACCTTCACGCACGCCGCACTGGTCACGCTCGCTGTCGTCGGCTGCGGCCCCGGGCGGAGCACCTTCGCCGTCCATCCCTCCGCGTCGTCGGCGTTCGATCGCGCGGGCTCGGATCCCAAGGCGATCGAGATCGCCGACCAGGTGATCGTCGCCTCCGGCGGTCACGAGAAGTGGGCCGCCGCGAAGCAGATCCGGTGGTCGCAGTCGATCGCGAGCGGCGACGCCGGCAAGCCGCCGGTGACGTTTGACGAGGCGTGGGACCGCTGGAACGGACGCCACCACCTGAAGCTGCACACGCCGTCGGGCGACGTCACCGTGATGCGCGGCCTCTACGACGGCCACGGCGCGGCGTACGGCGGCGGCAGCAAGCTCACCAAGGAGGAGACCGACCGCGTGCTCGCCGAGGCGCGCGACCGCTGGGAGTTCGATTCCACGCCGCTCGCGATCGCGTTCCTGCTCGAGGCACCCGGCGCCAAGCTCACGCTGGTCGGCGAGCGGCCGGGCGAGGGCGGAGACCCTGCGACCGACGAGCTCAAGCTGACGTTCGACCCCAAGGACCCGACGCGCAGCATGACCTACTACGTGCTGGTCAATCGCACGACCCACCAGATCGACCGCATCGAGATCGTCAAGGCCGGCGAGCCGGACACCAAGCGCGTCGGCTACAAGATCACCAGGTGGGACGACGTCGGCGGGCTCAAGCTGCCGACGGTGTTCCAGAACGTCGCGTTCGCCGGCGCGGTCAACACCTACTCCGGGGTCGCGGTCGCGAGCGAGCCCGACGAGCAGCTGTACGTGCCGGTCGCGCAGTAGCGCGCGGTCACGGCGCGGGCGTCGGCGGATTGCGCTGCTCGATGAACGCCACGCCGCCCGACAGGTTGGACAGCGCCGGCGACATCATCCAGTCGCGCGCCGCGCGGTCCCGGCGCAGCACGCCGTCGAGGAAGTGCAGCGCCGCGGCATCGAGCCAGCCCAGGAACTGCTGGCAGGTCGCCAGGTCGGTGCCGCCCCGCACGCACGCGTCGGTCTTGTGCTCGAACGTGGTGTGCCGCGTCCGCGCGTCGGCGATGTAGACCAGGAACTTGTTGAGCCCGGGCGACAGGTCGTAGGCCATGCGGCGTACGTCGGGCGTATCGCCGTCGGTGATGTCGCCGTCGCCGGTGCCGACCAGCAGCGTGCGCGCGACCCCGTCGAACGAGGTATCGGTGAAGCCCTCCGAGCCCGGGCCTTGCGGCGAGAACGCCAGGAACGCCTTGGGCCGCGGGTCGGCGAACGACACCGGGTCGGCCGTGTACACGCGGGTCGCGCCGGCGAGCATCATCACCGCCCCGGCACCGGCCGAGTGCCCGCCGACCGCGAGGTCATCGAGGTCGAGGTTCTCGCTGGTCGCGATCGTCTCGAGGTAATCGAGCACCGCGCGGATGTCGTGCGGGCGGTCCCAGTTGAGGTACTTGAAGTCCACATCGCACGCGCACGGCGTCACGCCGAGGCTCGTGCACAGCGCCGCCTGCTGGTCGCACGTCCGCGGCACGTGCGCGATCGACACCGTGAAGTAGCCGTGCTCGGCGGTCGCGACCGACCACTCCGGCAAGCTATCGCGCGGATCGGTCTTGCCGCCCGCGCCGCCGTGCGACCACACGACCACCGGCCGTGGCCCGAGCGCCAGCGGCTTGCGGATCGCGATCGGGATGCGGCGCGGGCCGCCGATCGCCGTCGGATCCATGATCTCGAGCGTGCGCAGCGTGACCCCGGGCTGCGGCGCGACCGCATCCGCCGGGTCCAGGCTGGCGTCGGCGTCGCCGCCCGCATCGGGATCGGGGTCCGGCTCGCCTGTGGTCTCGGAGCCCTCGACGGCGGGGGCACGGACGGCCGAGCAGGCGAGCCCGCCCACGCTCAAGAAGGCCAACGCAACGATCGAAGCACGCGCATGGTGAGACATCGCCGTCGCCAAGTGCAACGGCTGCGCCGCGCCTCGCGCCTTTGCGCGCGCGTACTTGCATTCGCCTCCCGCTCCACGCCCCGTCTCCATCGCGCCGATTCGGCGCTCACGCCGATTCGGCAAGCCGCGCGCGCCCGATTCCGCTCGCGGCCGGCCGCTCGGAGACCGTATTCCATACGGTCTCCGTCGCCTCGATCGGCTCGCGAAGCGCCCGCCTACACGGAAAAGACGGCTCGCATTCGCTCGCCTAGGCGATGTTCTTGTTCGCGAAGTCCCAGTTGACGATGTTCCAGAACGCCTCGATGAACTTGGGCCGCGCGTTCCGGTAGTCGATGTAGTACGCGTGCTCCCAGACGTCGAGCGTCAGCACGCAGCGCTTGCCCGTGGCGAACGGCGTCTCGGCATTCGGCGTTGCCTCGATCGCGAGCGAGCCGTCGGCGTTCTTGACCAGCCATGCCCAGCCCGAGCCGAACTGCCCGGCCGCGGCCTCGCTGAACTTGGTCTTGAAGTCGCCGAAGCTGCCGAACGACTTGTCGATCGCGGCGGCGATGGCGCCGGTCGGGTTGCCGCCCGCCTTGGGCGCGAGCGAATTCCAGAAGAACGTGTGGTTCCAGATCTGCGCCGAGTTGTTGAAGATCTTCTTCTCGCTGGCCTGGCCCTGCGAGGCCTTCACGACGTCCTCGAGGGACATGCTCTCGTACTTCGTGCCCGGCGCGAACTTGTTGAGGTTGTCGACGTACGCCTTGTGGTGTTTGCCGTAGTGGTACTCGATCGTCTCGGCCGAGATCGTCGGCGCGAGTGCGTCCTTGGCCCAGGGCAACTCGGGAAGCGTGAAAGCCATCGGTGACTCCTTTTGTTAGGTTGGTTGTAGCGCCGCGCTCTCGCCCGCGGGAGCCTGGAGCGCTGTAAAGTGACGGCGTGCTCGGCCCGGTCGGCCACGTCGGCAGTTTGCTCGCATACGCACTGACTGCGCGCCGACAGCACGCCAGCGACGTCGCCACGGCGCGCCAGCTCGCATGGACCGGGAGCTTGCCGGCGGGCCTCGAGCTGACGTGGGTCGGTACGGCCGGGTTTCGCCTCGCGTACCAGGGCACTGTGGTGTGGATCGATCCGTATGTCACGCGACTCTCACTGCGCGACTTGCTCGCGCGCCGCGTGGTGCCCGCGTCGACGGCGGCGATCGCGGTGTGGATCGATCGCGCCGACGCGGTGCTCGTCGGGCACACCCACTTCGACCACGCGCTCGACGTGCCGGCGATCGCGCGCGCGTCCGGCTGCCCGGTGTACGGCTCGACGTCGCTCGCGCACCTGATGGCGCTGCACGGGCTCGCGGCGCAGGCGGTCGTGGTCGCGCCGCATCGCGACTACGAGGTCGGGCCGTTCCGGTTTCACTTCGTGCCCAGCCTGCACTCGAAGCTGCAGCTCGGGCTGGCGGTGCCGTACTCCGGAGAGCTGACGTGCGAGCATGTCGACGCGCTGACGCCGCAGGCGTATCGCTGTGGCCAGGTGTGGGGCATCTGCATCGAGGTCGCCGGCATCCGGATCTATCACCAGGGCTCGGCGGACCTGATCGAGGACGAGATCCGCGATCGCGGGGTCGACCTCTTCCTGTGTGGCATCTCGGGCCGGCGGTTCACGCCGCACTACGTGCAGCGCATCGTGCGCGCGCTTGCACCGCAGCGGATCGTGCCGACCCACTATGACGACTTCTTCCGCCCGCTCGAGAGCGAGCCGGCCGCGCCGCGGTTCTCGCTGAACGTGAACCTGACCGGGTTCGCGGAGGACGTGCACCGCGCGTCGCGCGAGCTGCCGATCGCGACGCTCGAGGTCGGCACGCGTATCGGGTCGTAGACCGGTCACGCCGCATGGGCGCACGCCCACGGCGAGCGCGGGCGCCACACCGTGCGCCTTGGGGCATGCAAGCCGATTGCAACTCCGCGATCGATCGCGCTCACCTGGCGCCTGCGCTCGGGCCGAAACTTGTATGGTTTGGGTGGCTCATGGCGGTACTCACGCGATTCACCGCGACGCGCCCGCGCTACGTGGTGTCGCAAGAGCAGAGCCTCGATTGGCTGGCCCGCGCCCACGCTGGCGCACAGGCGCTGCTCGCCGGCCTCGACGCCGCGGACCGAGATCGCTTCGTCCGCAAGCTCGCCCGGCTGCTCGATCGCGTGGGCGCCTCGTCGGGAGCGATCGCCACGCGCGCTTCTGTGCTCCCCGACTTCGCCTCCGGCAACGGCGCAGCGGCCGTGCTGTACGACACGGCGCAGGACGGCCCGGGGAGCTACCCGCGCGGCAAGGGAGCGAGCGCGCGGCTCGAGGTGTTCACCCGCGCGGTCGATGACTACTTCGCCGCGGCGTACGCGGACGAGACCGATGCGCCCGACGATCTGATTCACGTCACGTGCACGGGGTACGTATCGCCGAGCGGCGCGCAGAAGGTCGTCGCCGCGCGCGGTTGGGGCGCGCGCACGCGGGTGACCCACGCCTATCACATGGGGTGCTACGCCGCGCTGCCCGCGGTGCGGATCGCCGCCGGCTTCGTCGCGAGCGGCGCGCGCCGGGTCGACCTCGCGCACACCGAGCTGTGCACGCTGCACCTCGACCCGTCGGACCACCGGCTCGAGCAGCTCGTGGTCCAGAGCCTGTTCGCCGACGGGCTGATCCGCTATGCGCTGGTCGCAGGTGACGCCGGGCCGGGGCTGCGGCTGATCGCCGCCAACGAGATCGTCGTTCCCGATACCGCGCACGCGATGCGCTGGACGCCGTCGGAGTGGGGCATGCAGATGACGCTGTCGCGCGAGGTCCCCGATCGGATCGCGTCGGCGCTGCGCGGCTTCGTCGCCGAGCTCTACCGGCGCGGCGGCTACACGCTCGAGGCGATCAAGCACTCGGCGTTCGCGGTCCACCCGGGCGGGCCCAAGATCATCGATCGCGTGCGCGACGTCCTCGAGCTGCGCGACCCCCAGGTCGCCATCAGCCGCGAGGTGCTGCGCGACCACGGCAACATGTCGTCGGCGACGCTGCCCCACGTGTGGGCGCGCCTGATCGACGATCCGCGCGTGGCCCCGGGCACACCGGTGGTCAGCCTCGCCTTCGGGCCGGGCCTCACGATGTGCGGCGCCCTGCTGGAAAAGCGGTGATGCTCGCCGCCTGCATGATCCCGATCGTGCTGCAGGGTGTGGTCATGGTCGTCGACGAGGGCTGGTTCCACCGCGCGCGCGGCCTGCCGCGCTGGGAGCGCATCGGCCACCCGCTCGACACGCTCACGATCGTGCTCTGTCTGGCGTGGCTGCTGGCGACCTCGCCGCAGTCGTCGTCGGCCCTGCCGGTCTACATCGGCCTGGCGATCTCCTCGACCCTGTTCGTCACCAAGGACGAGGGCGTCCATGCGCGGCTGTGTGGCCCCGGCGAGCACTGGCTCCATGCTGTGCTGTTCGTGCTGCACCCGATCGTCCTGTCGGCGTTCGCCTACCTCTGGTGGACCGGCGCGGTCGGCCTCTTGCTCGGCCAGCTCGGGATCGCCCTCGCATTCATGACCTACCAGATCCTGTACTGGAACGTCGGCGCCCGCCGCGCATCCGCGCTCGTCGAGGCGCCGGCGCCGGCGCGCGTCAACAACACCTGGTACGCCGAGCTCGGCGCGCGGTGGTACGCCGCCGAGGACACCCCGATCGCGCTGCTGCGCGCCGAGTCGCGCCACAGAAACCCATGGATCGCCGACGAGATCGCGCGCGCGTTCGGCCACGCGCCGTGCCGCGTGCTCGACCTCGGCTGCGGCGGCGGCTTTCTCTCCAACTACCTCGCCGCGCGCGGCCACGCCGTCACCGGCGTCGACACCACCGCCGAGAACCTCGACGTCGCGCGCGCCAACGACCGCACGCAGAGCGCGACCTACATGCTCGCCGACGCCTGCGCGCTGCCGTTCCGCAAGAGCGAATTCGACGTCGTGTGCGCGATGGATCTGCTCGAGCACGTCGAGGAGCCCCAGCGTCTGATCGCCGAGGCCAGCCGCGTGCTCGTCCCGGGCGGCCTGTTCGTGTTCCACACCTTCAATCGCACGTGGCAGTCCAAGCTCATCATCATCAAGGGCGTCGAGTGGTTCGTGCGCAACGCGCCCAAGGACCTCCACGTCTCGCGCCTCTTCGTCACCCCCGACGAGCTGCGCGCGATGTGCCAGGCCCACGGGCTCGACCCCCCCGAGATCCGCGGTTCGCGCCCGCGCTTCCGCTGGCCGCTGTGGCGCATGCTGCTGACCGGCAAGGTCGGCGACGACTTCGCGTTCATCACCACGCCGTCGATCAAGCTCGGCTACACCGGCATCGCGCGCCGCACTGGCGGCGCACTCACCGCCGCCCGCGACCCGGACGTTTTGTCCCGCGGTCCCGTATTGCTGCGCGGACCGCGGGCTGCAACCGTTGAGTGAATGGAGACGGCGGCGGCTCAAGAAGTACATCTGGTGGTGGCGGCAGTAGCGGTGGACGCAGAGGCCATGCACGAAGGTGCGGGCACGAGCGCGCTCACCGAGGGCGCGGTGCACCGCATCCTCGACGCGTTGCCCGAGGAGGTCAGCTTCCTCGATCGCGTGCGGCGCACGATCCTCGAGGAGCTCGGGCTGGGCGAGCCCAAGCTGGCCCGGCTCGCCCAGCGCATGCAGCTGAGCGAGCGCACGCTGCAGCGCTGGCTGCAGCGCGAGCGCACCTCCGTACAGGCGCTCATCGACGGCGCGCGTCGCGAGCTCGCCCTGCGCCAGCTCGCGAGCACATCGCAATCGATCGCCCAGATCGCCCACCAGGTCGGCTTCGCCGAGGTGCGCGCCTTCCATCGCGCCTTCAAGCGCTGGACCGGCTCGACCCCGGCGGCCTATCGCAGGTCGGTCCTCGTGCCGCGCTAAGCGGTACTAAGCGCGCGCGCGCAGGGCATCGCGAAAATGGCTCCACGGGATGTTGTACGTGACGATTCGCTCGTCGGCGGTCGGTACGTACTCTCCTGCGGGAATGGCTGCCGCAAGCGACATCCGTGCAATCTAGCACGCCACCTGTGCGATGGTTTCGCGCGATGGGCAAGCAGTACTGGTTGATGAAGTCCGAGCCGGACGCGTTTGGCATCGCCGACCTGGAGCGGGTGAAGGTCGAGCCGTGGACCGGCGTGCGCAGCTTCTTTGCGCGCGCGCACATGCGGGCGATGTCGGTGGGCGACGATGTGTTGTTTCACCATTCCAATGCATCGCCGCCGGGGGTCGCGGGGATGGCGCGCGTGGTGAAGACGCAGGTGGTGGACGAGACGCAGTTCGATCCGGCGAGCCCGTATCACGATCCCAGGGCGACGCGGGACAAGCCGGTCTGGGACTGCGTGGAGGTCGAGTACGTGGGGACGCTGCCGCACTTCGTGTCGATGGACCGCATGCGCGCCGAGCCGCGGCTGGCGGACATGATCTTGCTGCAGGGGCGCGGGATGCGGCTGTCGGTGCAGCCGGTGACCGAGGGCGAGTATGCAGCGGTGGTCGACCTCGGGAACACCGAGCCACCACCGCCGCCGCTGAAGGCCCCGAGGGCGCCGAAGGCGAAATCGGCAAGGCCGACGAAGCCCGCGAAGGCAAAGCCGCGGAAGGCCGCGAAGGCGGGCATACGAGCCGCGAAGGGCAAGCCCACGCCGGCTGCGAAGAAGACGGCAGCGCGACCGCGATCGCGTTAGAGGATCGACTCGACTTGCTAGGCGAGCCAGGCGAGGAGGGCAGCGCTGCGGTCTTCGGGGAAGTCGATGCCCGGGGTGGTGTGAGAGGCCTCGGGGCCGTGCCAGGCGGAGCCGCCGGTGCAGACGGCGCCGAGGCGATCGGCGACGGCGATCCAGCGGGCGCGCTCGCGCGGGTCGTAGGCGCCGTAGAACGCCTCGATGCCGGTGAGGCCGTCGGCGCGGTGGCGCTCGAGGTAGCGCGCGCTGC
>DATIPJ010001113.1:0-5264 GCA_035472155.1 Kofleriaceae bacterium | reverse complement strand
GCCCGGGGGCGGAGCGGCGGCGGTGGTGCCGAGGAGGGTGCGGGTGGCGGCGATGGCGTCGGCGGAGCCGGCGAGGACGAGGACGTCGCCCGCGCGGAGGGGCTCGCTCGGAGACGGGGTGGCTAGGCCGCTGCCGTCGCGGGCGATGGCGAGGACGGTGGCGCCGGTGCGGGCGCGCAGGTCGAGCTGGGCGAGGGATTGGCCGATGGCGGGGGCGGTGGCGTCGAGCTGGAGCGAGGTGGTGTCTTCGAAGCCGGGGAGCGGCGTGGGCGCGGGGTGATGGGGGTCGGCGGGAGAGGCGTAGAGCTCGAGGAGGAGCTCGCTGCCCGCGCGGACGTGGCCGTCGAAGTCGACGATGGAGCGGTAGGTGAGAAAGCCCAGGACGGCGAGGACGGTGACGAGGGCGAAGGCGCCACCGCTGAGGAAGGGCTGGGTGATGGCGACCATCGGGAATGCGACGGCGAGGGCGAGGGCGAGCTCGAGCATGAGGATGAGGGCGCGGCGCGGCGCGCGGCCGAGGTCGAGGGCGGCGCCGCCGTCGGGGACGATCTCGAGCGCGAGCAGGCGCGCGATGCGGACGATGCGGCGGATCGCGCCGGTGGCGAACGGGATGGCCAGGGCGGTGGCGGTGGCGAGGATCGCCAGGTCGGCGGCCGTGCCGGTGAGGCCGATGGCGGCGGCGCCGCGCGGGGCGGCGGTGGCCGCGGCGATGACGACGACGACGACGATCGCGGCGTCGAACGCGAGGACCACCAGCGGCCGGCGCAGGCGGGTCCAGAGGGTCGCGTCGCGGCTGCGGAGGCGGCCGAGCCAGGCGTCGTAGAAGCTCTCGAAGGTGGCGATCGGCGCCGGGAGGCGGGCGGCGGCCGCGCCGGCGATCGCCTCGGAGCGGCCGATCAGGATCGACGAGGTCAGGGTGGTCACGCACGCCACGCCGACGGCGATCGCGAGCAGCGACGGCCGGGTGACGCCGCTGGCTGCGCCGATGCCGGCGATGACGAAGGAGAGCTCGCCGATCTGCGAGAGCGAGAGGCCGGCGCGCACGGCTGGCCGGATGCCGTGGCCGGCGAAGAAGGTGCCGACCGCGACGCCGAGCGGCTTGACGAAGATGACCACGAGCGAGAGCACCGCGATGGTCGGCAGCTCGGCGGCGAGCTCGGCCGGTGCGATGGTCATGCCGATCGAGACGAAGAACATCATCGCGAACACGTCGCGGAACGGGCGGACGAGGTCGAAGACGGCGTGGCCGTGGCCGGAGCCGGCGACGAGGATGCCGGCGAGGAATGCGCCGAGCGCGACGGAGTAGCCCGCGCTGTCGGCGAGCGCCGCGATGCTGAAGCACACGGCGAGCGCACCGATCATGAGGGTCTCGGGGCGCGCGCGCTGGGCGATCCAGCGGATGCCGCGCGGCACCACGACCAGGCCAACCGCCAGGGTGGCGACCAGGAACCCGGCGAGCTTGGCGACGGTGATCGCGATGTCGGCGGCGCCCAGGCCCGCGCCCGAGGCCACGCCGCCCAGGATCGCGAGCAGGAGGATCGCGGCCAGGTCCTCGAAGATCAGGATCGCGAACACGACGTCGACGAAGCCGCCCTTCCATCCGCGGTCCTCGAACGCCTTGGCGACCAGCATGGTGCTCGAGATGCCCAGGCACGCTCCGACGAACATCGCCTCGACCGGGGTGAACCCCAGCGCGCGCGCGACCAGTGCGCCGACGGAGATCGCCAGGCCGACCTCGAACAGGACGGTGACGCCGGCCGGCAGCCCGACGCGCGCGAGGGTCTCGACGCGCACCTCGAGCCCGATCGTGAACATCAGCAGGATCACGCCGAGCTCGGACAGGGTGTGCACGAGGTGCGGGTTCGCGACCAGCGGCACCGGCACGTGCGGGCCGATGAGCAGGCCGGCCAGCACGTAGCCCAGAACGACCGGGAGCCTCGCGGCCTGGAACCCGACGGTGACGACCGCCGCGACCCCGAGCACGATGACGAGCTCGACGAGGACTCCCGAGACGTTCATCGCCCGCGCGTCGCTCTCACCGCCGCTTCGGGGGCGTGAGCGGATCCGGGAACTGCCTGCGGCAACGCGGGCAGATCCGGCAGGCGGCCGGCTTGCGCTCGACCGCCTTGATGTGTCCGCAGTGCGGACAGCGGATGTCCACGAGCCTCGCTCGGAGGACCGCG
The DNA here is from genome assembly GCA_035472155.1 of Kofleriaceae bacterium. Lineage (GTDB taxonomy): Bacteria > Myxococcota_A > Polyangia > Haliangiales > Haliangiaceae > JABFXX01. Next base: position 3,081 of record DATIPJ010001113.1, on the reverse strand, counting down.
GCTACGCCGATTGCGCCGGCCATATCAGCACGCTACCTGGGCAACGATGACGAGCGCAAACATCGCCGCCATGATCACGCCCATGACCTTGAGCGCGTGACGCTCGCGGAAGGTCTTGGGGCGCGCATGCTCCCCGGTGGTCTCGGTGTCCAGGTCGCTATCGCTATCTCGAGTCTGCAATGTCATGACACAGCTCCTCCCGCCGCAGCGGGTGCTACGTGAATCCGAAGATCGTGAACGTGAGAGCGTTCAGACGATCGGCGGACCACGCGCAGCGTGCGTCGAGAGCCAGCGGAGAGAGACGACGTGCGAGCTTGGAGCGGCCGGATCGGCCGCGGACGGCAGGCGGGGAGCGAGCGCGACCGGATCGCCGACGAGGATCGCCGGCAGATCGGGCGCGGGTGCGCGGGCACCGGCGGGCCCCGAGGCCCTGGACGCCTGCGAGGCGGCGGCCAGAACGGCCCTGGAGAGCTGCGAGCTATCCGTTCGACCGGGCGGAGCGGCGTCGATGCCGCGTGCCCCGAGCGTTGCGACCGTGGCGACGTTCGCCACGCCGCGCGACACCTCGACGACCCGCGGGCGCCCGGAGGCGGCGGCCGCCGGATGAACGCCGGCCGCTGCAACGAGGCAGACGGCGATCAGGGAAGCCAGGAGGCGCATCACGGTGCCAACACTGTAATGCCATTGCATGCAGCGCGCTCGCGCTTTTTCGGCGGTTTGCCGCGGGCGCGACATCGCGCCGCTCCCGCATCGCGCGCGCGTCACGTCGCGTCGTGAAAGATGATACCGACGGTGTGGCGGTGTCCCGCGCGCAGGCGGCTGACGCCGTGCCGGAGATGGACGCGGTACACCCCGCGCGTGCCCTGGACCGGGCGGTGGTGAACCGCGAATGCCACGGCGTCGCCCTGCGCGAGCGGCACGACCATCGGCCTCGACTGCATGCGCGGCCGCTGCTCGGTCATCACGAATTCGCCGCCGGTGAAGTCGCGGCCCGGCGCCGAGAGCAGGATCGCCACCTGCAGCGGGAAGACATGCTCGCCGTAGAGGTCCTGGTGCAGGCAGTTGTAGTCGCCCTCGCCGTACTGCAGCAGCAGCGGCGTGGGCCGGAGCTGACCGGCCGCGTGGCAGCGCGCGACGAAGCTGGCGTGGTCGTCCGGATAGCGGACCTCCTGCCCGAGGGCTTCGCTCCATCGATTGGCGATCGGCGCCAGGTGCGGATACAGCTGCGTTCGCAGCCCGGAGATCAGCGCGGGCAGCGGATACGCGAAGTACTTGTACTCGCCGCGGCCGAAGCCATGACTGGCCATCACGACGCGGCTGCGAAACGGCGCGTCGTCGTCGTACATCGCCGCCAGTGCGCGGCACTCGTCGGGGGCGAGCAGGTGCTCGATCGGCGCGCAGCCCTGGGCATCGAGCTCGCCGGCGACGGCGGTCCAGTCGATCGCGGCAATGCGCTCCGCGATTCGCTCACCCACGCCCCGGACGGGCGCGGCGACACGCGCGGCCGCTCGCGTCGCTTGCGTAGGGTGCGCCTCGGTGGGCCTTGCAGGTTGTGCGTTGGTCACAACGGCAAACTAGCGCTTCGAATCGCGCGCAGCACTCCGCTGCTTGCCTTACAATTCGGCGCGACGGCGACCCGCGATCGCTCATGGGGACCCCGGGGCGACCGCGTCGATGCTGCCGGACTCGACGGGCCGGGGCGGCGGGGCGCCCCCGCGCGCGGCGGCATCCTCCTCGGCGGCCCGCACCGCGCAGTTGATCTCCTCGAGCAGCCCGCGCTTCTTGGTGTAGTCGATGCGCGGCTCGTAGGCCATGCGGTCCAGCGCCGAGAACGACTGCACGAACTCGTCGTGCTCGCGCACCTTGCGCTGCTGGATCCGCTCGAGGTCGCGGCGATCGCGCAGGATGTGCGGCGTCAGCAGGATCAGCAGGTTGGTCTTGCGCTTGCTGCGCGTGACGGTCTTGAACAGGTAGCCGAGCAGCGGAATGTCACCGAGCAGTGGGACCTTCTTCGTGCTCGAGGCCTCGCGCTCCTGGGTCAGCCCGCCGAGGACGATGGTCTCCTGATCGTGCACGACGACGCGGGTCTCGAAGCTGCGCGTGCTCGAGTGCGGAGGTCCGTCGCCCTCGGTCGTGAGCTGATCGGCCTCGTGCTTGACCTCGAGCAGCACCATGTCATCGGTCGAGATGTGCGGCTTGACGTCGAGCTTGAGCGGGAATTCGGTGAGCTCGATGTTGGGCTGCGCCGCGGCCGTGCCGCCGAAGGGTGTGAGCACGGTGCCCTTGTTGACGGGGATCTTGGTGCCGACCTTGTACTTGGCCTCGACGTTGTCGACCGCGATGATGCTGGGGGCCGAGATGATGTTGGCGTTGGCTTGCTCGGCGACCGCCTGGAACAGCACCGCGTACGACGGGATGCTCTGGCCGAGCACCGGGATCGACTTGCCGATCAGGCCGCCGAACACGCCGGTCGCGCCCTGGAGCGCGGCGAGCGCTGTGGTCGTCGTGAGCGTGCTGGCGTCGCTGGTCGCGAGCCCGCCGAACACCATACTTCCGTCGTCCTTGGCAAGACCGCCGTGCGCCGTGGTGCCGAGGGCGAGGCTGTTGCCGGCCTCGACCTCGAGGATGAGCACCTCGATGTAGACCTGGCGGCGCGGCAGATCGAGCTGCTTGATGACATCGCGGATCGCGAGGAAGTCGCGGCCGCTCGACATCACGATCAGCGAGTTGGTCGGCGGATCGGGGATGATGCGGACCTGGCCCTCGAGGATCGGAGCGATGACGTCTCCCGAGGATGCCGGCGCGGGTCCGGACGGGGCGGCGGCAGCGGTGGGTGGCGCGGCCGTGCCGCCGGGGCGCGCGGGCGTGGTCGTGGTCGCCGGAGCGGCGCCGGTGGGCTTGCTCGCGCGGCCATCGCTGATCGTCGCGGTCAGCGTCTTGGCGAGCTCCTCGGCGACCGCGCTGCCGAGCGGATAGACGTGGATCGAGCTGCCGCCCTCGATCTCGAGCGCGATGTCGAGCCGCTCGACCAGCGCCTTGACCCGCTGGTAGCCGGCCTCGCTCGCCGCGACGATGAGCGTG
>DATIPJ010001112.1:0-3171 GCA_035472155.1 Kofleriaceae bacterium | reverse complement strand
CGATAAACCCGCAGATTGGCCCACTCCGGAATATAGCGATGAACCGGATCCGCGAGCGCAAACGCACCGCGTTCGTGGAGCATCATCATGGCCACCGAGGTGACAGGCTTTGTCATCGAGTAAATGCGAAAGATGGTATCGAGCCGCATGGGCTTCTTGCGCTCGCGATCCATGACGCCGAGCGGCGATAGCCACGCGACCTCGCCGCGCCGCGCCACGAGCGTCAACGCACCCGCGATCTTCCCGGGCTCGATGTAGCGGGACAGCAGGTGCTGATCGATGCGGCGTAGGCCGTCGCTGGTCAGGCCGACGGACTCGGGCGGAACGATGCGCATGGAACGCAGTGTCGCCGCATGCGTGCGTGTGTCAAGGCGGCCACGAACTGCACAATATGTGAGGCGTCGCGTTCTGCCCCAAACGCATTCCTCACGCTGACGCGACGATCGACACGCTGTGCGCTGACCGCTCGGTCGGTGCGCTGACCTGTAAGCCGTATTGCCGGTCGATTGAACTGCTTATTCGTTAACACCGTTCCAAATGGTAACCGTGATTCCGCCGTTGAAGCGGATGAACTCGTTTGCTAGCGTGGCCCGCGCTGCTCAACGAGGGAAAAAAGGAGTCGCGATCATGAAGAATTCCCGACACTCGCTCTCGCGGTGGACGATCTACGGCCTCGCGCTGGGTCTCACCGCGTTCCTGCCCGCACTTTCTGCCGCGGACCACGACAACGATGACCACGATCGCGATCGCGACCGCAACGGCCCGGCGGTGCATCCGCCCAACGGCGAGCGCGTGCGGCCGCAGAAGGTCGATCGCGAGCTCCGCGATCTGCTCCGCCTGACCGACGACCACCGGATCGAGGCGACGATCAAGAAGCTGGTCAGCTTCGGCACGCGCCACACCGAGTCGAGCATGACCGATCCCAATCGCGGTATCGGCGCCGCGCTCAACTACGCGTTCGACCAGATGCAGAGCTTTGCCGCGACCTCGCACGGGCGGATGACGGTCGTGCGCCAGACCTATCACCAGCCGTTCGTGGCCGGCACGATCCTCACGCCCGAGGGCGTCGACATCACCAACATCGTGGCGACGATCCGGGGCTCGACCACGCCCAACCGCGTCTACGTGATCACCGGGCACATCGACTCGCGCCGCACGATCGTCACCGACGCGGTCGGCGACGCGCCAGGCGCCGACGACGATGCCTCGGGCACCGCGGTGGTCATGGAGGTCGCGCGCGTGCTGGCCAAGCATGCGCCGGAGTCGACGATCGTGCTCGGGATCGTCGACGGCGAGGAGCAGGGCCTGTTCGGCTCGCGCAACCTGGCCAGGAACTTCGCCGGTGCTTCGGCGCTCCCCACGCCGTTTCCCGGAGTCCGCGCGGACATCCAGGGTGACTTCTCGAACGATATCGTGGGCAGCAGCACCTCCGACGACGGCACCCGCGACCCCCACCGTCTTCGCCTGTTCACCGAGGGCGTTCCCACCCTCGATACCTCGCTGCAGGCGCAGCTCCGCGTGCTGGTCGGCGGCGAGAACGACAGCCAGTCGCGCCAGCTCGGCCGGTTCGTGAAGTCGGTCGCCGAGAACGACGACACCGACATGACGATCTGGCTGATGTTCCGCCGCGACCGCTACCTGCGCGCCAGCGACCACGTGGCCTTCCAGGAGCAGGGCTTCCCCGGGGCGCGGTTCACCGAGCCCAACGAGATCTTCGCCCACGAGCACCAGGACGTTCGCGTCGAGAACGACACGCAGTTCGGCGATCTCATCCAGTTTGACGACTTCAAGTTCATGGAGCGCGTCGCGAAGGTCAACATCGCCACGCTGTACTCGCTGGCCAATGGCCCGGGCACGCCGAAGAACCTCTTGATCATGGCGCAGGTCCTCACCAACAGCACCACGATGAGCTGGGACGCCAACACCGATCCGGACCTCGTGGGCTACGAGGTTGTCTGGCGCGAGACCACCGACGCGGACTGGACCCACGCGATCCCGGTCGGCAATGTGACCACGGTGACCTTCGCGTTCTCGCCGAAGGACAACTTCCACTTCGGTCTGCGCGCGGTCGACAGGGACGGCCACCGCAGCCCGGTCGCGTTCCCGACCACGAAGTTCAACTAGCCCCGTACCGGGGACGTCCCGGGCGGTGTACCTGGTGTACCGCCCGGGACCGATCGCCGTCGATCGCCCTCGCTGGCAGGTCAGGCAGCGCCTCGCGCGCGGCACGCATCCTGCTGCCTCGCACGGCAGATGTCGAGGTGGGGTGGTGGGAGCCGGCGGGGGACGGGCGACGGCGGCCGATGCGAGCGCGCGATCGAGGATCGCGAGTTTCGTGTCGGCCGCCTCCCCGCGAGGGCGCAGATCGCGTTCGCGCGCGTGGGCGCGCCCTGGCGCACAGTCGTCGACGAGGCGATCGAGGGCGGCGTGCAGGAGCCCAGCGCGCTCGCCGATCTGATGTTCTTTCTGCACCACCGCGATCGGGTGGTCGGCGGCGTCGGGCGGGGCATCGATCCGAAGGAAGACGGCTTCTATCACCTGCGCGCCGAGTGGAACCACTATCGCGCGATGGCGGCGCGTCGGGTGCGCCCGTCGGGGCCGTGCCCGGTGTTCTTGCCCGAGCACAGAAGCGCCAGCTACGAGGAGCGCGTCGCCGCGCCGACGACCGGGCTGGCCAGCCTGTTCATTCATGGCCGCAGCGTGGGCTGCGGAGATCCAACGGGTGCGCTCGAGAGCCTGCAGACGGAGATCGAGTCGCTCGGCGCCGGCGACGCGCTCTATCTCGCCGCGTGGCAGCTCGAGCCATCGCGCGCGCCGCTGCCGGTACCGCGCGCCGGCGTCGAGACCTGGGCGGACCTACTCGCGCGCGCGGCCCAGGACGGCGTCGCGATCCGCGTCCTCCTCGGAGACGTGTCGAGCGCACGCTTGCCGGCGAGCCTCGAGGACTGCGCCCGCATCGCGCAGCAGCTGCCCGTCACCGCGCGCGATCGCTTCCAGTACGTCGCCAGTGCGCATCCGGCCAAGGTGTTCGATCCGCGCAAGCTGCTCGATTCGCGCACGCGGTCATCGCCGTTCGTCGAAGTGGGCGCGCACCATGCGCGGCTCGTGGTCCTCCGCAAGCGCCGCCAGGCGATCGCCTACTGCGGCCCCGAGCTATCGCCGTCGCAGACC
>DATIPJ010001111.1:0-15344 GCA_035472155.1 Kofleriaceae bacterium | reverse complement strand
TGGTCTCGCGCAGACCCGACAGCGCTGAAGACCACCCTCACCTGCAGCTCCTAGCCTACTCGAGAGCGCCGCCCAGCGCACGAAATGGCAGCAAGGCACACAGGCGCCGGGAGCGAAAGCGTCGTACGCCAGCGAACGCTCGAAGCTCGCCTAGCTCGTCGGGAACGGCAGCATCGGGCACGCCATGAACAAACTGTTCGAACGCCGCAGCAAGACGCCGCGCCTCATCGGGTGCAGCGCCGCGCACCATGGTGGTCATGATCGATGCGGCGGCACGCGACAGCGCGCAGCCGCGGCCATCGAACGCGATCTCGCGAATGACGCCCTCGGCGATCTTGGCCTGAACGGTGACCACATCGCCGCACAGCGGGTTGTCGATCGTGGCCGAATGGGTCGCGCCGGGCAGCGCGCCCTGGTTGCGGGGTGCTCGGTCGTGGTCGAGGATCGTCGCCTGGTAGAGCTCGTCGATGCTGCTCATGAGGGCACCGGGGGCATCGGGCGCGCGGGACTCCCAGAATCTCGCGTTCCCTCGCTGGGACGCCGTGTGTCAACCCCGCGCGTCGCCCCTTCTGGCACTCCCGGCACACTTTGTCCTGTCATTTAGCTGAAACAACGATTGCACGAAAACGCTGGATCTCCGAGGGTTCCTGCAGGGGGTACCTATGGCCACCATCACGCTCAAGGTCAATCGACAAGCTCATACGCTCGAGTGTGCGTCGACCACTCTGCTGGTCGAGGCGCTGCGCGAGCATCTCCGACTCACCGGCACCCATGTCGGCTGCGACACCAGCCAGTGCGGTGCGTGTACGGTCCACGTGAACGGGAAGTCGGTGAAGTCGTGCACGATGCTCGCGGTCGAGGCGAACGGGGCGGAGGTCACCACGATCGAGGGCATGGCCAATGGGGGCGAGCTGCACCCCATGCAGGCGGCCTTCCAGGAGAATCACGGCCTGCAATGCGGGTTTTGCACGCCGGGCATGATCATGAGCGCCATGGATCTCTGCAAGCGCAACGCAGATCCGAGCGAGCACGACGTGCGGCACTGGCTGGAGGGCAATCTGTGCCGCTGCACGGGCTATCACAACATCGTCCGGTCCGTGCGCGCAGGCGCGGCCGCCATGCGCGGAGGTAAGTGATGACGACCGAAGGCATCGGCGCAGCCGTCAAGCGCAAGGAAGACCGTCGGTTCCTGCTCGGCAAGGGCAACTACACCGACGACATGACGCTGCCCAACCAGTCGTATGCCGTGTTCGTGCGTTCGATGTACGCGCACGCCAAGCTCGGCAAGATCGACACCGCCGCCGCCAAGGCCGCCCCCGGCGTGATCGCGGTGTTCACCGGCGACGACATCGCCGCCGCCGGGCTCGGTGGGCTGCCTTGCGGCTGGCTCATCAAGAGCAAGGACGGCTCGAACATGATCGAGCCGCCGCACCCCGCGCTCGCGCAGGGTAAGGTCCGCCACGTCGGCGACCCCGTGGCCATGGTGATCGCGACCTCGAAGGCCGCCGCCAAGGCCGCCGCCGGTCTGGTCGATATCGAGTACGACGTCCTGCCCGCGGTCGGCCAGCTCGCCGACGCCGGCAAGCCCGGTGCAGGGCAGCTGTTCGACGAGGCGCCCGGCAACCAGTGCTACGACTGGCACCTCGGCGACCCGGCGCCGGTCGAGGCGGCGTTCGCCAAGGCCGCGCACATCGTCGAGCTCGACCTCACGAACAACCGGCTCGCGCCCAACGCGATCGAGCCGCGGTGCGCCATCGGCAGCCACGACATCGCTGCCGATCACTACACGCTGTACACGACCTCGCAGAATCCCCACGTGATCCGGCTGCTGATGGCGGCGTTCACGCTGCACATCCCCGAGCACAAGCTGCGCGTGGTCGCCCCCGACGTCGGCGGTGGCTTCGGCTCGAAGATCTTCCACTACGCCGAGGAGCTGATGGTGACCTGGGCGTCGAAGAAGGTCGGCCGCCCGGTCAAGTGGACCTCGGACCGCAGCGAGGCGTTCCTGTCCGATGCGCACGGCCGCGATCACATCAGCAAGGCCAAGCTCGCGCTCGACGCGAGCGGCAAGTTCCTCGCGCTCAAGGTGAGCACGCTGGCCAACCTGGGCGCGTACCTCTCGACATTCGGCTCGTCGGTCCCGACCTATCTGTACGCGACGCTGCTGTCGGGCCCGTACGACTTCCCGGCGATCTACGCCGAGGTCAAGGCGCTGTTCACCAACACGGTGCCGGTCGATGCCTATCGCGGCGCCGGGCGGCCCGAGGCCGCGTACCTGCTCGAGCGGCTCGTCGACAAGGCGGCGCGCCAGCTCAACATGGACCGCGTCGAGCTGCGCCGGAAGAACCTCATCCGCACCGACCAGTTCCCCTACCAGACGGCGGTCGCGCTGCAGTACGACATCGGCGATTACCAGTCGACGCTCGAGCTCGCGCTCGAGCAGAACGACGTCAAGAACTACGACAAGCGCAAGGCGGCGAGCGCCGCCAAGGGCAAGCTGCGCGGCTGGGGCTGCTCGACCTATATCGAGGCGTGCGGCATCGCGCCGTCGGCGATCGCCGGTGCGCTCGGCGCCCGCGCGGGCCTCTACGAGGCGGCGACGATCCGGGTCAACCCGACCGGCTCGGTGACGGTGTTCACCGGCACGCACTCGCACGGGCAGGGTCACGAGACCACGTTCGCCCAGCTGGTCGCCGAGAAGCTCGGCGTCGGGATCGACAACGTCGACGTGGTGCACGGGGACACCGACCGCGTGCTGTTCGGCATGGGAACGTATGGCTCGCGCTCGGCCGCCGTCGGCGGCAGCGCGGCGATGAAGGCGCTCGACAAGATCATCGACAAGGGCAAGAAGATCGCCGCCCACCTGCTCGAGGCGTCGGTCGGCGACATCGAGTTCAAGGACGGCAACTTCCGCGTGGTCGGCACCGACCGCGCCAAGGCGTTCGGCGAGATCGCGTTCACCGCGTACGTGCCGCACAACAATCCGATCGAGACGCTGGAGCCGGGCCTCGAGGAATCGGCGTACTACGACCCCAAGAACTTCACGTTCCCGGGCGGCTGCCACATCGTCGAGGTCGAGATCGACCCCGACACCGGCGTGGTCGACGTGGTGGACGTCGCGATCGCCGACGACGTCGGCACGATCATCAACCCGATGATCGTCGACGGCCAGGCGCACGGCGGGCTGGCGCAGGGCATCGGCCAGGCGCTGTACGAGGAGGTGCGCTACGACACCGATGGCCAGCTGACCAACGGCTCGTACATGGACTACTGCATGCCGCGCGCGGCCGACCTGCCGAGCTTCAAGGTCGGCAACCATGTCACTGCGTGCACCCACAACCCGATCGGCGTCAAGGGCGTCGGCGAGTGCGGGGCGATCGGTGTGCCGCCGGCGGTGATCAACGCCGTGCTCGACGCGCTGGCGCCGCTCGGCGTCACCGACATCTCGATGCCCGCGACGCCCGAGAAGGTGTGGCGCGCGATCCAGGCCGCCCAGAAGAGCGGCCAAGCCGGCAAGAAGGGAGCCTGACCATGAAGGACTTCGAATTCCATCGGCCGGCGAGCATCAAGGACGCGGTCGGGCTGGTGCGCGATCGCGGCGAGGCAAAGTTCCTCGCCGGCGGTCAGAGCCTCTTGCCGGTGCTCAAGCTCGAGCTCGCTGCGCCCAGCGATCTGGTGTCGCTCGCCGACTGCAAGGAGCTGCGCGACATCCGCGTCGACGGCGGCAACCTGCTGATCGGCGCGCTCGCCACCCATGACGAGGTCAGCCGCTCGCCCGAGGTGACCAAGGCGATCCCGGCGCTGGCGTCACTCGCCGGGGGCATCGGCGACGCGCAGGTCCGCAACCGCGGCACGCTCGGCGGCTCGGTCGCGCACGCCGACCCGGCGGCCGATTATCCGGCGGCGCTGGTCGGGCTCGGCGCCACGGTGATCACCGACCGGCGCTCGGTCGCGGCCGACGACTTCTTCACCGGGCTGTTCGCGACGGCGCTCGCGCGCGACGAGCTGGTCAAGGCGGTGTCGTTCCCGATCGCCAAGCGCGCGGCGTACGCCAAGTTCGCCCATCGCGCGTCGAAGTACGCGCTGGTCGGCGTGTTCGTCGCCGAGACCGCCACCGGGATCCGCGTCGCGGTGACCGGCGCGGGCGCCAAGGTGTTCCGCCTGGCCAGCTACGAGGCGGCGCTCGGCAAGAAGCTGGCGCCCGGCTCGCTCGACGGCATCACCGTCGCGGCGACCGACCTCAACAGCGATGCCGAGGCGAGCGCCGAGTACCGCGCGCACCTGATCGGGGTGATGGCAAAGCGGGCGGTCCAGGCGCTGGCATGACGTGCGGGTGGTACCATCGGCCGCGGCGCCGATGACATCTGTTCCAGCTTCCGCGTCGGTGGGCTCGTCGGTGGGCTCGTCGGTGGCCTCGGTCCCCGAGCTCATCGACCTGCTCGCGCGCCACAGCTACCTGGCCGACTCGAGCCTGGCCACGGTGCTGTTCCTCGGGCTCCGGCTCGGCAAGCCGATCCTGCTCGAGGGCGAGGCCGGGGTCGGCAAGACCGAGGTGGCCAAGGTGCTGGCGTCGGCGCTCGGTCGTCGGCTGATCCGGCTGCAGTGCTACGAGGGGCTGGATGTGTCCTCGGCGCTGTACGAGTGGGACTTCGCGCGCCAGATGCTCGAGATCCGGCTCGCGGAGGCCGGTGGCGCGGTCTCGCACGACGCGCTGGCCGCCGCGCTGTACAGCGAGCGCTTCCTCTTGCGCCGGCCCCTGCTCGACGCGCTGACCCCGGATCCGGCCGGGCCGCCGGTGCTTCTCATCGACGAGCTCGACCGCACCGACGAGCCGTTCGAGGCGTTCCTGCTCGAGCTGCTCTCGGACTTCCAGGTCTCGATCCCCGAGCTCGGCACGGTGCGCGCGCCGGCGCCGCCGATCGCGATCGTGACCTCGAACCGCACGCGCGAGATCCACGACGCGCTCAAGCGGCGCTGCCTCTACCACTGGATCGATTACCCCGACGCCGCCCGCGAGCTGGCGATCCTGGCCGCGCGTGCGCCCGAGGTTCCGGAGCGGCTGGCGGCGCAGATCGTGGCATTCGTGCACAAGCTGCGCGCCACTGACCTGTTCAAGCTGCCAGGTGTGGCGGAGACGCTCGACTGGGGGCACGCCCTGGTCTCGCTGGGCTGCGTCGAGCTCGACCCCGACACGGTGAATGCGACGCTGGGCGTGCTGCTGAAGTATCAGGACGACCTCGCGCGGATCTCCGGTGCACCGGCCGCGGGGCTGGTCGCATCGGCGCGCGGCGCCGGCTAACCGCAGCCGCGGTCTCGGCGTGAAAATCTCGTCGCTCTCGACGAGCCGGCGGTGTACGCGGTCGCACAGTCGGCGACTCCGTTCGCCGTGACGCGATTCGGACACGTACGCTGCACGACCAATGTTGCGATGACGCGATTGTGTCTTGCTCGACAGTGACCTATCGAGATCGAGAGTGCCGATCATCAATTGCGCAGAGTCATCACTACCGATCTTCGCCCATGTGCTGATTTCGTACACTTGTAACGTTTGGCGGCCAGTGGTTCTCTCCTCGACGGGATCGTACGCCTCGATCGCAACCTGGGTTTGCAGCGGTCCTCCGAGTTGCCGCTGCAGCGTTCGAGGAACGGGATCTCTGCAAACGAGAAGGAGACAGCTATGGATACGGAACGCAGGCGACCGGCGACACAACCGCCGTCGCGCAACAGGCGCACTTTGCTGCGGGGCTCGGTGGCGGTGGTCGCGGCGGGAGGTCTCATCACCGTGTTCGCAGCCGGCACACCGTCCGCCGCGGTGTCGGCGAACTTCACCCGGCGCGTGCTCGCGCCGGTGCTGCCGGAGGCTCCCGAGGAGCTCCGGATGTTCCCCACCGCAGTCAAGGTGAGCTCATCCGGTCAGATCATCACGGGCGCCAACAGCGATCCGGTGAAGAACATCGTCGGCGCGGAGTCGGCCGGCGTGCGCGCTGGAATCCAGCGCTTCACCAAGATCACCTTCGGCGCCAAGTACGACGATGGCCGCCCCAATCCCTCGCACCGCCTCAATCCCAATAACCCGTCACTCAGCTCGGGCAGCGAGCACTGGCCGCACCGCTCGCAGCCATTCCGCAGCTGGCCCGACGCGGTCGCGGTGACGCCCGACGGCACCAAGCTGTACGTCGCGCTGCCCGGCCGCGAAGGCTATCCGGACTTCCGGGTCGCAGTCGTCAATACATCGACCAAGGCGGTGACCCGCTGGGTCGACCTGCGGCCCGCCGGCCAGACGCGCGGCACCCGGCCGGTCGGTGTGCGGGTGTCGCCGCAAAATGCCGCGATCTCGGCGCGCCCGTACGCGGTCGTGGTCAATCAGTATGCAAATTTCGCCTCGGTGATCGACACCGGCACCGATGCCGTGCTCGGCGAATTCGAGACCGACTTCTACGGCGAGGACCTGGTGTTCAACGCCACCGGTACGCGCCTGTACACCACCGATCGATTCAAGAACCAGGTGCACGCGTTCCGGATCGACGCCGGCCCGACGTTCACCGCGCTCGGCACGATCCCGACCGGGCCCAACGACCTCGATCGATCGCATCCACGCGATCTCGACATCAGCGCCGACGGGCGGACGCTCTACGTGGCGAACACGCTCGGCCACACGCTGGCGGTGATCAACGTCGCCAATGACGCCAACACGCTGGTGCGCAACATGCCGGTCGGCGGCCTCGCGACCGACGTCAAGATCGCCGGCCGCTGGGGCATCGTGTCCGGCCACGACACCAGCAACGCGCTGAACGGCACGGAGAACGGTCACGGCCTGCCGACGGTGGCGAACGGGGTCGCGATCCGCAACAACGGCCAGCCGCTCGGCTACCAGCCGCTGATGACCGACACCACCAAGGCCACCACGTTCGACGACCTCGGCAGCACGCTCAGCGTGTTCGACACGTCGACCAACCAGTTCGTCTATCGCTATGTCGATGTCGACCGCGATCAGTCGATGCTGGTGACGCCGGGCCAGACCGTCGACCTCGCCGATCACGAGGTCGCGTCGAGGATCATCCGCGGCAGCGGCCCCGAGCAGATCTGGGTGCGCGGCAACTTCCTGTTCGTGTCGCACATGCACTCCGACAAGGTCGAGGTGTTCGCGATCAACCAGAGCCCGTCGTCGCCGTCCGGCATCCTGTCGGCGCGCGGCTTCGAGTTCACGGGCGGCATCACGCCGCAGGGCCTCGCGGTCTCGCCCGACGGGCGCACGGTGTACGTCACGAACATGCAGACCGAGGACGTCTCGTTCCTCGGCGTCGACGCCAACGGCAACCTCACGCGCCAGGGCTTCGTGACGGTCGGTGTGACCGACAAGACGCCCGACCCGTCGGGCGGAGGCGGTGGCGGTGGCCCGGGACCGGGCGTGGTCGGCACCAACAGCGGCGGCCCGGGACCCGGCGGTGGTGGCGGCGGCGGTGGTGGCGGCGGTGGCGGCGGTGGCGGTGGTGGCGGTGGCACTGGCCAGCAGCTGTTCAAGACCGACGAGGAGGTCGGCCTGCGCTGGTTCTTCACGCAGTCGTACTCCGACGATGGCCAGAAGTCGTGCGGTCATTGCCACTGGCAGAGCCGGCACGACGGCAGCCAGTGGAACGTCGGCGCCAATGCGCTCGGCGGCGTCAAGGCAGTCCCGCAGAACAAGGACCTGTCAGACAACTGGCCCGAGTGGTTCGAGGGGCTCAACAACAACATGACCGCGTACGCGTCGGCGTGTAACGGCGAGCTCGTCAACGCCGAGCGCCAGACGACTCTGTTCCCGCAGGCGACCCTGACCGCGCGGTTCTCGGCGCGCGATAGCTTCGTGCGCAATACGACCGCGGCCAACTCGGCGGCGATCAACCGCTCCGAGCTCAACGGCGATGCGCGGACGATCGGCTTCACCAAGATGGCGTTCGACCAGATCCTCTGGACGCAGAACGAGACGCGGCGCATGCCCAACCCGCGGGCGCAGTTCCCGACGACGGCGGAGGCCGCGCAGATCAGCCGCGGCGAGCAGCTGTTCTCGAGCGAGGTCTCGGCCGGCGGCGCGGGCTGCGCGAGCTGCCACCACAACGGCAACCAGATCGTCGACGGCCAGGTCAACGACACGTTCCAGGACTACAACATCCACGAGCCCGGCGTGATCAGCGAGACCACGCTCGACGGAGACGGCCCGTTCAAGCGGCTGAACGCCGACTACTTCCACATCGAGGGCGGCCAGCCCGCCGATGTCGGCAGCCGGCAGAACATCAGCAGCCGCAACACGCGCCACCTGCGCAGCTTCTGGGACGGCGTGCCGCGCTGGCTGCACCACGGCTTCGCTCACACGGTGCGCGAGATCCTGCTCGCGCCGGATTCGCCGCTGCTCCACGCCGGCGAGCGCGGCTTCAACTTCCGCACGGTGCGCACCGATTCGACGCGGCGCGTGGCGGCGAGCTTCCTCGGCGGCCCGACGGTGTCGCTGCCGACCGAGGTGCCGATCGCGATCGCCGACTCGAACGGCAGCCTCGGCGGCGACGGCCGCGGCCCGATCCTGATCAGCCTGGATGCGCCGACCCAGGTCGCCGCGCCCGACGTGGCGTACCCCGACGGGCGGCTCCTGGTCGACCAGCTCGGGACCGCCAACCTGGCGCCGGTCATCGTGGTGAACAACGGCGTGCGCCAGATCAACCCGGCGCTCGCCACCAACCACGTCCAGGTCATCAAGGACACGCACGGCAAGACGTCGCAGCTCTCGGCGGCGGACATCGAGGCGCTCGCCGCGTACGTGATGTCGCTCGAGTGATCGACGCTGGCTGAGCGCCGCGCTGGTCGCCGTGCGTCACCGGCGATCAGCGGCGGAACTTGGGATCGAGCTTGCCGCGCGCGCGCTGCGAGCGGTTGACCACCTTCATGCGCGCCCGCTCGGCGCGTCTCTCGGCGCGGTCGCGCCGGAGCTCGGCGGCGGCCAGCTCGCGCTCGAGCTTGTGCATGCCGGCGAGGCGGCCCGGGTCGAGCTCGCCGGCGTCGATCGCGGCGTCGACGGCGCAGCCCGGCTCACCCTGGTGCCGGCAGTCGCGGAAACGGCAGGCGGCGGCCAGCGCGGTGACATCGGCGAAGGTCTCGTCGAGGCCGTCGTCGGTGCCGAGCAGCGCGAGCTCGCGCATGCCGGGGGTGTCGATCACCAGCGCGCCACCGGGCAGCGCGAACAGCTCGCGCCGCGAGGTCGTGTGACGGCCGCGGTCGCTGTCGTCGATCACGTGCACGAGCTGGTGGGCGAAGCCGAACCAGTGGTTCACCAGCGACGACTTGCCCACGCCCGACGAGCCGATCAGCGCCACGGTGTGCCCGGGGCGCAGATGGGGCTCGAGCGCGGCGAGGCCATCGCCGCGGTGGGCGCTGACCGCGACGACCGCGACGTCGGGCGCGGCGTCGGTGAGCGCGGCCAGCGTCGCTGCGAGCTCGGCGGGGTCGGCGAGGTCGGTCTTGTTGACGACGATGACCATCGCGGCACCGCTGTCGCGGACCGCCGTGAGATAGCGCTCGAGGCGGCGCGGATTGGCGTCCCGGTTGGCCGAGGTCACGACGAAGAAGGTGTCGACGTTGGCGGCGATGACCTGCCCATCGTGGCGCTTGCCGGCGGCGCGCCGGATCAGCTGCGTTGTGCGCGGCAAGATGCCGTGAATCAAGGCGGGCTCATCGCCCGCGGGGGCCGTGATCGCCACCCAGTCGCCGACCGTCGGCAGCTCTTCGAAGTGCAGCGTGTGGCGGAGGCGTCCGCTCGGCTGGACCCGGCGAGCGGGGCAGGCGGCGTCGACGACCTCGAGGTACGCGCCGTAGTGCGAGATGACGCGCGCCGGGACGAGGTCGCGCCCGGCGTCGAGTGCCGACGAGGGCGATGAACCTAGGGACGAAACCAGCGACGAGAATGCCTGTGACAGCTCAGGGCCAAAGCCCCAAGGGGTAAGAGACGCGAGAATCGAGTGCTCCACGACGAGCTCCAATGGCACCGAGTGCCATGCAGGGGTGCAGGCATCCCTCCTGGAGCGCGTTGCGGCGACGCTTTGCGTGCTCGCTATCCGGCCCGAACGATCCCAATGCAGGAAAAGACGCCCAATGACGACCCGAGGGCGTACGCCCTCGCTATGCGCTTCAGCTGGTCATCCATAAGGCACCTCCCTCTCGGGAACGATCGCAGTGTTGCGTGGCCGCGATGGATCGTCAACCGCGAACGTGGCGGCGTTGCGCCCGAGACCGCGCGCGGGTCAAGCTCCGGCCATGACGCGCGTGGAGCCGACCGGCGAGCGATTGGCCGCCAATGTCGTGCACTTCACGCGACTTCTGCGGCGCGCGGGGCTGCGGCTCGGCCCGGGTGACACGCTCGATGCCCAGCGCGCGGTCGCCGCGGTCGACATCGTGCAGCGCGAGGAGTTCTACTGGGCGCTCCACGCCGTGCTCGTGCGCCGGCACGCCGATCACGCCCTGTTCGACGAGGCATTCCGGCTGTTCTGGCGCGATCCGATGGGGGCGCACAGCGCGCTGTCGCTGCTGCTGCCTCAGCTCAAGACGCCGGTCAACCGCTCGGTGTCGCGCCGGCTGAGCGAGGCCTGGCATCCGCCGTCGGCGCAGCCCCCGCCGCAGCCCGAGCGCGAGCAGGCGCCGCGGGTCGACACGTTCCTGGCGTACTCCGCCGACGAGATCCTGCGCCACCGCGACTTCGATCAGATGTCCGCCGAGGAGCTGGCGCGTGCGCGGGCCCTCGTGCGGCGCTTCGAGCTCGATGTCCGGCCCCTGGTCACGCGGCGGACCCGGCCCGCGCTGCGCGGCGAGATCGATCGCGCGCGGACGATTCGCGCGGCGCTGCGCGGCGGTGGCGAGCTGATCGCGCTGCGCCACCGCGCGCGGATCGAGCGGCCGCCCGCGCTGGTCGCGCTGTGCGACATCTCGGGCTCGATGGGCCGCTACTCGGAGATGCTGCTGCGATTTCTGCACGCGCTGCTCGTCGAGCGCGGCAACGGGCACGTGTTCCTGTTCGCGACGCGGCTCACCAACGTGACCCGCACGCTGCGCCATCGCGACGTCGATGCCGCGCTCGCTCGCTGCGGCAAGGATGTCGGCGACTGGGCCTCGGGGACGCGGCTCAGGGCGTGCGTGCACGAGTTCAACCGCACGTGGTCGCGCCGCGTGCTCGCCCAGGGCGCGGTGGTGCTGCTGGTGACCGACGGCCTCGATCGCGAGGACACGGCCGGGCTCGCCGACGAGGTCGCGCGGCTGCGGCGATCGTGCCGGCGCCTGATCTGGCTCAACCCGCTGCTGCGCTACTCCGGGTTCGAGCCGCGCGCCGCCGGCGTGCGCGCGCTGCTACCCAATGTCGACGAGCACCGCGCGGTCCACGACCTCGAGAGCCTCGAGGCGCTCGGACGCGCGCTGTCCGGACCGACGCCGCGACGGCTGCCTCGCGGCACCGGATGATGGATGACGCGTCCCGCATCACTCTATTGCTCCTCGAGCCCCACGCGCTCTGCGCGAGGAGATCCTGATGCGTGCGAGGCCTCCAGCCCGGTCGTCAAGACGGTTTCTCCGCGGAGCTCTGCCGAGGCGTCGACGGGACCTCGCGCACCGAAATGGGCGGTCCGCCGCGCAGGTAGCCCTCCCGAAGTAACCAGGTTCTGGGCCGATACACCACGAGCGGGTCGTACGTTGGGGGTCCGCGCCACAGGAACGCCTGGTCGCCATATTCCTCCCAGCCGGGGAACAGGATGGCCGTCGAGAACGGGTCGGTCTTCCAGTTCTGCGCCATCGCGACGCGATCCTCGCGATGGTTGCGCCAGTTGTTGAGGATGTAGTTGAGCGTGTGGCGAGCCTGGGTCGGCGTCGTGATGATCTCGGCGTGGTAGCGGTCCGGGAACACCGCGCCCCGTCGTCGAGGACCGGGCTGATCCTTGCTGATCGCCGCGTTGAGGTGCTTGGCAGCCGAGATCTGAAAGCCCTGCATCCCCGACGCCAGCGCGCCCTTGTGGTCGGCCTCGACGAGCAGATGCAGGTGGTTGCGCTGGATGCTGAGGTGCACGATCCGGAAGTCCTCGCGCCGCGCGGTGGTCAGCGTGGCCTCGCGAACCGCCTTGTACGTGGCGCGGCGGCGTAGGTTGCCGACCGCAGACACCACGCGCAACACCACGTGCACCGGGTTCCGCGCTTTGAGCTCGGGCCGCACCTTGTGGCGCGAACCGGCGCGCGCCTTGGGCTTGGGGCCGGGCTTCTTGCCACGCCGCCGCTTGCGATCTGTCCCGCGCCGCGGGTCGGCTGGCTGGGTGAACAGCGGCAGCTGCTCGGGCTCCGAGGGTCGGACGCCCTTGCTGCGACGACCGCGGGATCGCTTGGCCATGTTCGAGGGGTATCCGATGACCATCGCTCATGCAAGCATCTTCGCCGATATTTTTGCAGACTGGCATTGGGGTCCGCTACGCGGACCGCAATTCCAGGAGACCGCGAGGGTGGCCTGATGGACAGTGGCGAGCCCGGGCCGCGCGACAGCGGGCAGGGCATACCCACGCCACTGCCCACAGCCCGGCGCCTCGCACGAGGCTCCGTTGAAGATTTTTAAGGGGATCCGGATCGGAGAATCGGTTTTGCCCGCAAGGCGTCGTCGATCGCAGCGCGAAATCGAGCCTGGGTGTCTCGCATGAGGCTCCGTTGATGCTTTTGGGGGGATCCGGAGCGCGCTCGATCGGCGGTGGAAGGGCGTGGTCGCCCGGAGCGCGCGATTTCAGAGCGACGCGCGGAGGACGCTCGCGTGAGGGCGCGAATAGCTTGCCGGCGTCAGCTGGTCAGGATGGTTGTGGAATCGTCTGGCCAGCGTGTACCCTTTTCAGGGTGGCGCCGCAGCGCTGCGAACGCCTGGCACGTATGACGCAATCGCTCGAGGCGCCCACGCTCGAAGACATCCGCGCCGCCCACGCGCGCATTGCCGGCGAGGTGCTGCGGACGCCGCTGGTGCGGCTGGGGGTCGATGGGCCCGCCGAGATCTACCTCAAGCTCGAGAACCTGCAGCCGATCGGCTCGTTCAAGCTGCGCGGCGCCGCCAACGCGATGGCGCAGGCTCCCGACGAGCAGCTCGCGCGCGGGGTGTATACCGCGAGCGCTGGCAACATGGCGCAGGGGGTGGCGTGGTGCGCGCGCGCGCGCGGCATCCCGTGCGGCGTGATCGTCCCCGATACGGCGCCCGAGGCGAAGCTTGCCGCGATCACGCGGCTCGGCGGCGAGATCGTGAAGGTCCCGTTTGCTGCGTGGTGGGACGTCGTGGTGACGCGGCACCATCCCCGGTTCGCCGAGCGCATGTTCGTCCATCCGGTGAGCGACCGCCGCGTCATGGCGGGAAATGGCACGATCGGGCTCGAGATCGCCGAGGCGCTGCCGGCGGCCGACGCGGTGATCATACCGTTCGGCGGCGGCGGGCTCTCGACCGGCATCGCGTCGGCGCTGCGCGCGGTCTCGCCGCAGACCAAGATTTACACGGCGGAGCCGGAGACCGCGGCGCCGCTGGCGGCCTCGCTCGCCGCGGGTGCACCGCAGGAGATCGCGTTTGTGCCGAGCTTTGTCGATGGCATCGGCAGCAAGAGCCTGCTCGCGGAGATGTGGCCGCTGCTGCGTGCGCTGATCGACGGCTCGTTCGCGATGCCGCTGGCGGCGATCGCCGATGCGATCCGCCTGCTCGTGGAGCGCAACCGCGTGGTCGCCGAGGGCGCGGGCGCCACGCCGGTCGCCGCCGCGCTCGCGGGGCGCGCGGGGACCGGGCGGATCGTCTGCGTGGTGTCGGGCGGCAATATCGATCGCGCGAAGCTGGCGAAGATCCTCGGCGGCGAGCTGCCGTGAGCTGCTGACGACGGTCCTCAACGCCGCGGCATTCCGGCCGATTCGTGAGCTGTGAGACGTCGGCACCTGATCGTCATCTCGCTGCTCGCCGCGTGCGACCAGTGGAAGGCCCCACAGCGCATCAACAAGCTGGAGGACAAGGTCAACGAGATCGCCGAGGACGTCGCCGCACTGCAGGGCCCTGCCGCCCGGAAGGCGCGCCAGAAGGAGAAGCAGAAAAAGGCCGACGAGGCGCACGGGGAGGACGGCGCCAAGGACGGCGCGAAGGACGGCGAGCACGCGGGCTCGGGCGACGGCGATGGCGCTGCGAAGGTCTCGGAACCGGCGAGCGGCGAGACCGAGAAGGCCGACAAGGGCCACGGTGAGGACAAGGGCGACAAGCCCGAGAAGGCCGACAAGGGCCACGACGAGGACAAGCCCGAGAAGAGCGAGAAGGCCGACAAGGGCCACGGCGAGGACAAGCCCGAGAAGAGCGACAAGCCCGAGAAGAGCGACAAGCCGGAGAAGAGCGAGAAGCCCGAGAAGGCCGACAAGGGTCACGACGAGGACAAGCCCGAGAAGGGCGAGAAGCCCGACAAGCCCGACGACGCCGAGAAGGGCGACAAGGCCAAGAAGCACCCGCTCGACCAGCTCAACGCCGCCGTCGCGAACAGCCTCGCCGCCGCCAAGTCCAAGGACGGCGCCAAGCCGCACTGGGCGTACGAGGGCAAGAACGGACAGTCGAACTGGGGCTTGCTCGATCCGTCGTACAGCCTGTGCGCCGATGGCAAGGAGCAGTCGCCGATCGACATCGAGCCCCACGCGAGCAAGGCGTCGCCGATCGCGTTTCACTACAAGCCGACCGCCGCGACGGTGGTCGACAACGGCCACACGCTGCAGGTCAACCTCTCCGCCGGCAGCTCGATCGAGATCGACGGCCGGATCTTCGACCTCATCCAGTTTCACTTCCACACGCCGAGCGAGCACACGATCGCCGGGGAGCATTATCCGCTCGAGGTTCACCTCGTTCACCAGGGGCCGACCGGCAAGCTCGCCGTGATCGGCGTGCTCTATGACGTCGGCGCGGACTCGCGGTCGCTCGCGGCGCTGTGGCCGCCGCTGTCGCGCAAGGTCGGCGTCGCCGAGAAGCTGCCGCGGCCGTTCGATCCGACGGCGCTGTTGCCCGAGACGCGCACGGTGTTCCGCTACAACGGCTCGCTGACCACGCCGCCGTGCACCGAGGGCGTGCTGTGGAACGTGATGCGCCGGACGATGAGCGATGGGCGCCGCCACGTCGAGCAATTCGTCGAGCACTTCAGCCACAACGCGCGCGACCTGCAGCAGCGGAACGAGCGCAGGGTGCAGTAGCAGTCGCGCGATGCGCTGCCGCCGCCGTTCGAGTAGGCTTGCGCCGTGGCTCGAACGCTCGGAGGAACGGCCAGTGGCCCGGACATGCCGGCGCTCGCGCGCGCGCTCCTCGAGGCGCTGTCGTA
>DATIPJ010001110.1:0-2658 GCA_035472155.1 Kofleriaceae bacterium | reverse complement strand
GGCGGAGGGCGAGCGAGGGCGTGTTGCCCCAGAGGCGCTGGTAGGTGTCGAGCGAGTAGCTGAGGGTGACGTTGCGGTAGGTGGCACCGAGGGCGGGGTGGTCGAGGCGGAGAGCGACCGCGGCGTCCCAGCCGGTGATCGGGCCGTACCCGAAGGTGCTGGCGTGGACGCTGGAGAAGCTGACGCGGCTGGCGACGCCGGCCTGCGCGTAGTCGGTGGGGGGCGGCGCGGGGAGGCGCTGGTTGGGGTCGAGGATGAAGGCAGGGGGTTTGACCAGGCGGAACCAGTCGAGGTCGTAGTCCGCGGAGAAGGTCCAGCTGGTGCCCGGGCGGGATTCGAAGGGGACGGCGACGGACACGGTGCCGCTCCAGTCTTCTTCGGTGTAGAGGAGGCTGCGGCCGTCGACGCGGAAGCCGCCGCGGTCGACGAGTGAGCGCGCTGCGGCGATGCGCAGGCCGGGGCGCAGTCCGTTGTAGGCGTAGAAGGCGCCGATGTTGATCGCCGTCTTGGCGGAGTCGCTGGAGAGAGCGAGCGCGTAGGAGTGAAGGCCCGCCGCGTCGGCGCCGCTGGTCTGGAGGGTGGCGGTCGACGTCGTGCCGTAGTTGAACGTGCCGGTCCAGTTTTGCGGGGCGAGGGTCTCGAGGGCGCGGTAGGGCCGCGGCGCGCTGACGGTGGCCTCGCTGTCGCGGATGACGACGGCCGGCGGTTTGTCGTCGAGGAAGTCGCGCGCGGGGAGCCAGGTGGCGCGATCGAGGCGGAGCTCGAAGAGGTCGAGGCCGCCGCGCGGAACGGCGCCTTCGTAGGCCAGGCGCGTGCCGTCGGGCGAGGCGGCCGGGTGGAAGGCGCCGCCCAGGACGTTGGTGAGCTGCCAGAGACTGCGCTCGACCATGTCGTAGGCGTAGATGTTGGAGATGCCCGTGCGGTCGCTGTCAAAGAAGAGGTAGCGGCCGTCGTGGGACCACGAGGGCGCCATGTCGATCGCGCGGTCGCCGGTGATGGGGGAGACCTGGCCCGAGGCGAGCTCGACGACGAGGATGTCGCGGCGGCCGCCGGTCTGCCACGCGGAGAAGGCGATGCGCGTGCCGTCGGGGGACCACGCGGGCTGGTAGGCCTGGTCGTAGCGCGCGCCGCGCCACACGACGGAGACCGGTGCATCGGGGGTGAGGTCCTGGACGGCGATGACGGACTCGGAGCGCTGGTTCATCGAGAACGCAACGCGGCGGCCGTCGGGGGAGACGGCGGGGTCGCGCGCGCGCTTGCCGGTGGAGAGGCGGGTGGTCTGGCGCGTGGTGCCGTCCCAGCGGAAGACGTCCTCGTAGGCATACTCGCGGCGGTAGACCCGGCCCTGCTCGTAGACGAGGCTGCCGTCGGCGAGGAGGTCGAACGGGCCCATGGCGTCGATCTGGACGACGTCGCGCGCGCCGGACTGATCGCCGCCGACGGGCATGGCGCGAATGATCGGCAAGGAGTAGCCATCGTATTGCTGCCACCACAGCTCCTTGCCGTCGGCGGTGTAGTGCGGCCACTCGTTGCTCTCGGCGGTGCGGGTGAGCTGGCGGCCGGTGGCGAGGCCGCGGCGAAGGGCTGCCGTCTCCTGCTGGCTGTAGCGGTCGCGCAGGTAGGCCTTCCAGTCGTCGTAGAGCTCGGTGAACGGGCGACCGACGACGTTGGCGATCTGGCGGTTGAGCGCGAACGGCGGTGGGTAGCTGCCTGCGATGTGGGCCATCTTGCGCAGGGTGTCGTCCCCGAAGCGATCGAAGACGTAGCGCAGGAAGCGCGAGCCGTAGATGTAGACGGCGTTGCCGTGGGGGTAGGCGCGCGGTGCGCCGCTGATCTCGTCGAGGCGCAGGTCGTTTCCGGCGTCGTGGGCGATGCGGATGACCTGATCGAAGCGCGTGCCGCGGCCGCGGCCGCCGGCGGAGCGCTTCGACTCCTCGTAGACGGCGATGCCCTCGATCAGCCAGCGCGGCATGATCTGGTTGGGCGCCCAGCTCTTGCCGAAGATGCGGTTGTAGATGCGCGGCAGGCCCTCCATGGTGTCGATGTGGAGGATGTGGGTGTACTCGTGGGCGATCAGCCCGTAGAGCCAGTCGTCGTGGTCGTCGAGCTCGTTGAAGCCGGTGGGGCCGGTGGCGTAGGCCTGGATGGTGTTGCGCGGCAGCACGCTGGCGAACCCGTTGGCGCTGTCGGTGTCGTCGAGCAGGAGGATCAGGGTCTTGTCGTCGGGGACGTGGTCGAGCGCCGGCGACAGCGTGCGGTGGGCGCGCTCGGCGACGACCGCGAGCCGACGCGCGACGTCGCCCAGCGGCTCGTAGTAGGTGATGACGAAGTGCTCGCTCTCGAGCGTCTTGTAGGTACGGGTTGGATCCCCAGCGAGAGCGGGACGGGCAGCGAGCGCGATCAGCGCGGCGAGCGCGATCGCCAGGACCAGCCTCACGGCATCACACCTTGGCTCTGTGCTGCGGCGCGGTCAGGCCGAAGACGTACTCGGAGACCATCGCGCGGACTTCCGCAGCGGTGGCCAGCCGATCGATGCGGTGGACGAGCGCCTCGGCCTCGCTGACGGTGGTGGCACGGACCATCGCCTTGACCTCGGGCGCAGAGACCGCGCTCATCGAGAGCTCGCGGATGCCCAGGCCGATGAGGACGGGTGCGATC
>DATIPJ010001109.1:0-7520 GCA_035472155.1 Kofleriaceae bacterium | reverse complement strand
AGTACTTTCTCGACGATCACATGATCATCGGCCACGTGGGAGATTCTCGCTGTTACCGGCTGCGCGGCACCGAGCTCTCGCAGCTGACCGAGGACCACTCGCTGATCAACGACTACATCCGGATGAAGCGGGTCACGCCGGAGGAGGCGGAGAACTGGCCGCACAAGAACGTGATCGTGCGCGCGCTCGGCATGAAGGAGAGCGTGCAGGTCGACATCATGACGGAGAAGCCGCACCTTGGTGACACGTACCTGCTGTGCTCCGACGGGCTCACCGGGATGGTCAAGGATGACCAGATGCAGCACATCCTGATGACCGAGCGCGATCTCGACCGCGCGGTCGATCGGCTGATCACCGCGGCGAACGAGGAGGGCGGCATCGACAACATCTCGGTCGTGCTCGCGCGCATCGAGGCCGCATGAGGCTGGGCGGCCTCCTCCTCGTCGGGATTCTCGCGTGCGCGGGCTGCAAGAAGCAGGCAGATGCGCCGCCCCAGACCGCCGGCGTGCCGCCGATGCCGGCGACCGAGGTCAAGCGCGGGCAGGATGCCTGCAAGGCGTACGTCGAGAAGGCGTGCGCGTGCGCCGAGACGGTGGCGGCGATGAAGCAGCCGTGCGCGCTCTCGCGTGCGCTGCCCGAGGCGATCGAGGTCAACCTCTCGGTGGCGGCGAACCCGGAGTCGTCGCGGCGCGATGCGCTGCAAGCGCAGGACAGCGTGCGCAAGATCGTCAAGGAGTGCATCGAGGAGATCGCCAAGCTGCCGTCGGCCGGCTGCCCCTGAGCACCGTCCGCGCTGCCGGGCTCAGGCCGTGACGATCGCGCCGTCCTGCGGCGACTCGACGACGGCGCCCGCCCACACGACGCTGCGCGCGACCGATGCGCGGACGATCGCGGCCTCGCCGATGACGGCGCTCGGGCCGACCTGGACGCCGGGGCCGATCACGGCGCCCGAGGCGATCTTCACCGGCTCGACGATCGTGGCGTCGGGGTGGAGCCGCGCGGTCGGATCGACGCCGACCAGCCGCGTGGGCGGATGGCGCAGCGTCTCGCCGCCGAGCAGGGCCATGCTCGACGCCAGGTAGCGCTCCGGCGTGGAGTGCTCGGCGAAGTAGCCTGCCGGGTGCTCGTAGGCCGCGACCCGCTCGCCGGCGTGCATCCACGGCAGGTAGCCCTGGCGGATCGAGTCCGCCTCGCCATCGGGGAGCCGCGCCATCACCGAGGGCCGCGTGACGTGGACGCCGCAGAACATGTGCTCGCCGTCGCCGAGGACGTCGACCACGTGCGGCCCGCGGCCGTCGACCTGGACGTTGACCGCGCCCCAGTCGCGCGCATCGGGGACCCGCCGCACCACCATCATGCCGAGGATGTCGCCGGCGGCGCGGTACGCCTCGAGGAGCGCGGTGATATCGAGGTCGAAGATCAGCTTGCCGTTCATCGAGAGGAACGGCTCGTCGCGTCCCTCGGGATCGAGCAGCGACAGCGCGTTCTTGAGGCCACCGCCGGTGCCGAGCAGGACCGGCTCGTGGATGTAGTGGATGCGCGCGCCCCAGCGGCGACCGTCGCCGATCTCGCGCTCGATGAGCTCGCGCCGGTGGTGCGTGTTGATGATCAGCTCGGTGATGCCGTGCGCGACCAGGTTGGCGATCCCGTAGGTGAGGATCGGCACGCCGCAGACGGGCAGCATCGGCTTGGGGCGCTCCGAGCTCAGCTTGCCGAGCCGCGTGCTCAAGCCGGCGCAAAGCAGCATCGCGCGCATCGCACACACCGTGGCATGCACCGCCGGAGGTTCGCAACGGCTGGAGCGGTGGCGCGGCCCGGGTCGTTTGCTAACGTCCGCGGGTGCGCATCGCACCGCTCGACCGATCGTCGCTCGCCCAGGCGACCGCGGTGCTCGCCGCCGGCTGTGCGTTCGACCGCGCCGCCGAGGTCGCCGAGGAGAAGCTGCTCGGCGATGCGCCCGCCGGATCGGCGCGGGCATTCGGGGCGTGGCTGGGTGACGCGCTCGTCGCCGTGGCCGCCGTGGCCGCCGATCGCCTCCGCGTGCTGGCGGTGATGCCCCACGCGCGAGGCCGAGGTGCTGGGAGCGCGCTGCTCGACGCGTGCGAAGCCACTGCGCGCGCCGGCGGGCAGACCTCGCTGCGCACGCTGGATCAGCCCGGCAACTACCTCGCGCCCGGGATCGACGCGCGCAATGTCGAGGCGATCGCATGGCTCGAGCGGCGCGGCTGGCGCCGTCACGCCGCGACGCGCAGCAACGTGCTGATCGATGTGCGAGACAACCCGCGGGTCTCGGCGGCCCGCGCCGGCGAGCTGGCCGCGCGCGCCGCCGCGCGCGGCTACACGATCCGGCGCGCTCACGCCGAGGAGCGCGCGCTGATCGCCGCGGTGGCGGCCGAGTTCGGCGGCGCGTGGCCATTCGAGCTCGAGCGCGCCCTCGGCGGAGATCCGGCCGGCGTGCACGTCGCCGTGCACGCCGGCGCCTACTGCGCCTTCGCCGCGCACGACGGCAACAACCGCGGCCTGGGCTGGTTCGGGCCGACCGGCACCTGGCCGGCACACCGCGGCCAGGGCCTCGGCGAGGCCTTGCTGGTGGCCTGTCTGGTCGACGTCGCCGCGCATCACGCGCAATGCGAGGTCGCCTGGATCGGCCCGCGGCCGTTCTACGACAAGGTCGCAGGGATCGCAGCGGACCGCACGTTCGTCATGCTGAGCCGCGATCTCGTGTGAGCCGCCACGCACGCGGTGTCGCGTCAGGGCAGCGACGCGCGCCACGCACGGACGATCTGCACCAGCAGGGCGAGCCGTTGGCCCGCGCGCCCGTCGGCGAGCGGCGCTGGTGCGGCCAGCGGCGAGCCGGATGGCGCGAGCGTCGCGGCGTAGGCTTCGAGGCTGCCGAGCTTGCGGTTCGCGATCCGAGCCGCGTGTGCGCGCAGATCGAGCCGCTCGCCCCGCAGCGCGCCGCCGCTGCGCGCGACGAGATCCAGGCCGTAGTGGCCCCACGCGCACAGGATGTCCGACGGGCGTGTGAACCGCGCGAATGCCGCGACCACGTCTGCGCACGGCGCACCGCCGCGCAGCGCATCCTCGGAGAGGCCGCAGTGAAACGCCGTGCTCGGCGACAGCGGCCCGACGGGCGCGGCGATCCGGGCGAAGGTCTCGCCGGTGGCAAGGCGGTGCGCGACCCAGTGCACGAGCTCGTCGGGGTGGCGGGACGCATCGCCGCGGTACGGCCATGCGTTGGCCTCGCCGACGACGCAGACCAGGTCATCGAACCGGCGCGCGATGACCTCGGGCGCGCGAGGGCGAACCGGGCGCGGCCGCTTGGGCTGACGCGGCCCGCTCCGCGGTGCGGCCGCCTGGCAAGCGAGCTGGGCGTCGACCATCGCGCGCAGCGGCTCGAGCAGGCTGCGGAACCGCGGCGGGTCTCCCTCGAGGACGCCGAGCACATGCATCAGCGCCTCGATCGTCGAGACGTACTCGGCGCGCGGCTCGCGGCGGATCCGGTAGTGCGACGGCTCGGGCGTATCGAACGCGTAGCGCGGCAGCGACTGCAGCACGGGGTTGTCGCGCACGACCGTGCGTGCCTGCGACCACGTTCCGTCGACAACGACCAGCGTGACCGGGCCGCGCGGAGGCTCGCGCAGGATGTCGCGTGCGCCGGGCCCCGGATAGAGCAGGATCGGCGGGCGCGCAGGGTCGCCCAGTGCGCGCGCGAGCGGTGCGCTGTCGGCCCAGCGAACGCCGACGTGGAGCTCGGCGGCGGGCAGGCAGAGGCTCGCCATCCGCGCGGTGCCGATCGGCACGTCGCGCTCGCGCGGATGCTGCAGGATGACCACGCGCGTGGCGGTCGGGAGGCGCGGCAGCGCGCGGCAGTAGCACACCCGCGCCGGCCTCCGGCAACGGCTGCACATCAGGCGTGGCGTGGCGAGCGCAGCGTCGGAGCCCACGCTCCTTCTTAGCGCGTCTCGACGCCTCCGGGTGGTCCCGCGGCGGTGCGAAGCAGCAGCAAGAATTCGACGTTGCCGGCGGGGCCGGTGATCGGCGACTCGACGTCGTCGCAGGCGGCAAAGCCGTGGTCCGGCGCCCAGCCGCGGATCTTGTCGACCGCGCCGCGCCGCACCTCGGGGTCGCGCACCACGCCGCCCTTGCCGACCAGCTCGCGGCCGACCTCGAACTGCGGCTTGACCAGCGCGATCACCGGCTTGCCGAGCGGCGGCCGCAGCAGCTCGCGCACGCGCGGCAGGACCAGCGTCAGCGAGATGAACGAGACATCGATCACCGCCAGGTCGCACGGCTCCGGAACCAGCGCCAGATCCATCGTGCGCGCATTCTCGCGCTCGAGGACGACGACGCGTGGATCCTGTCGAATCGACCACGCGAGCTGGCCGTAGCCGACGTCGATCGCATAGACCCGCGCGGCCCCGCGCTTGAGCAGCACGTCGGTGAACCCGCCGGTCGACGCGCCAATATCGAGCGCGGTCATCCCGGCCGGGTCGATCGCGAAGCTGTCGAGGCCCTTCACGCGCTTGAGCGCGCCGCGCGAGACGTACGGGTGGTCCTCCTCGCGCAGCGCGATGTCCTCCGCTGGATCGATCATGGCCCCGGGCTTGGTCTGCCGCTGCCCGCGCACCAGGACGCTGCCGGTCATGATCAGCGCGCGCGCCCGCTCGCGGCTCGCGACCAGGCCGCGGTCGAGCAGGACCTTGTCGAGGCGTTCGCGCGCCATCGCCAAGAACTACCAGGCCTTGCCAGCCTTCGTCGCGCGCCTTGACAAACAGAACGACCGTTCTATTCTGATCTCGTGGCCAAAGGCGAACAGACCCGACAGGCGATCCTGGCGCGCGCGCTCGAGATCGCGAAGATGGTCGGCCTCTCGGGCCTGTCGATCGGACGGCTGGCCGAGGACACCGGGCTCTCGAAGAGCGGGCTGTTCGCGCACTTCGGGTCCAAGGAAGCGCTGTGCGTGGCCGTGGTCCACGAGGCGGCGCAGCAGTTCGTCGAGTTCGTGATGGCGCCCGCGCTGCAGAAGCCGCGCGGCGAGCCGCGGATCCGGGCGCTGTTCGAGCGCTGGACCGAGTGGGGGCAGCGCCCCGGCGGCTGCTTCTTCGTCGGGGCGATCGCCGAGCTCGACGATCAGCCCGGCGCCGCGCGCGATGCGCTGACCCAGGCCTGCAAGGACTGGCTCGACGCGCTCGCCACCGCGGCGCGCATCACCGTGTCCGAGGGCCAGTTCCGCGCCGACGTCGACCCGGATCAGTTCGCCTTCGAGGTCTACAGCATCATGCTCGGGTTCCATGCGTACCTGAAGTTCCTGCGCGCACCGGCGTCGCTCGCGCGCGCCGAGGCCGCGCTCGAGCGCCTGTTCGCATCGGCCCGCGCGCCGGCGGCGCGATCGCGCTAGCCGCATCCGTTTGGAGGATTCCATGCAGTCATCTTCGGCACATCTTCGGCTCAATAATAGAACGGTCGTTCGTACACAAAACGCGGTGCGTTTGACCAAGGCTGCGTTGCAGACCGCCTTCGTCCTCTCCGAGGACCTCGGGGTCCGCCTGGCCGAACGACTGTTTACTTCGCCCCGGCGACACCGCCGGCCCGACCGCGAGCGCGCGGTCCTGGCGACCGGACGGCCCTTCGACATCGACGTCCCACTCCATTCCCCGCGCTACCACGGCGAGCTCCGTCGCGTCACCGCATGGCGCTGGGGCCACGGACCCACGGTCCTGCTGGTCCACGGATGGGAGGGCCGCGGCTCGCAGCTCGGCGCATTCGTCGAGCCACTGGTCCGCGCCGGCCTCTCGGTCGTGGCGTTCGACGCCCCCGGGCACGGCGATT
Source organism: Kofleriaceae bacterium (assembly GCA_035472155.1). Taxonomy (GTDB): domain Bacteria; phylum Myxococcota_A; class Polyangia; order Haliangiales; family Haliangiaceae; genus JABFXX01. The sequence goes on along the minus strand of DATIPJ010001109.1, from coordinate 1,688 downwards.
CGCCGGGCCATCGCCTCCTGCTCGCCGATCTCGCCGACTGCGTCGTCGGTATCGCGCGCGCGGTCGGCCCGCTGCACGCCATCGTCGCTCACTCGTTCGGCGCCGCCGCGGTCCTGCTCGCCCACCAGCGCGGCGCGGTCGAGGCCGCTCGCAACGTCATGCTCGCCCCCAACGTCCTCATCGACGACGCGGTCGCCCGATTCGCGCGCGCCGTCGCGCTCGACGACCGCGATCGCGCCTCCCTCGAAGCCCAGCTAGCCAAAGACAACGGCGTCGCCACCTCGGCCCTCGCCCTCGATCAGCTGGTCGGCCACCGCGACGCCGCGCTCCTCGTCGTCCACGATCGCGACGACCGCGAAGTCCCATTCATGCACGCCGAGCGCCTCATCGACGTCTGGCGCCAGGCCCGCCTCCACCCAACCGAGGGCCTCGGCCATCGCCGCATCCTGCGCGACCCGACCGTGGTCGCCGAGGTCGTCGACTTCGTCAAACACGGCATCCGCCCGCCCGCCTCCGAGCTCGTCCGTGAGGTCGACCGCCTGCTCGCAGGCGCCGATTGGTGAACCCCGCAACGCAGCCAAGCCATGAAGAAAAACGGTGAATCGGCCCGCCTTGACAGACCTATTCCCCGCTGATACCCATACCGCCTGCTCGGGGTCATAGCTCAGCTGGGAGAGCGCTAGAATCGCACTCTAGAGGTCAGGGGTTCGATCCCCCTTGGCTCCACCGGGGAAACAGAGGGTCTCGCAGTGATGCGGGACCCTTTCGCGTTTCGGCCGAACGCCGCGGAACGGCGTAAGTGCAGAGATTGAACTCGGCACCTGCGCGACGCCCGGGGGTGCACCGAGCAGCGCCCACCGAGCCAGGTTGGGCATTCCGGCGCGCACCGCCCCTCCGAGAACCCTCTGCGCTACTCACCCCACCGACGGCCACCAGGCGGCGACGTTCATCGGCACGGACTCGAACGGCGCGATCCGCGCCTCGCTCTCGTCGCTGTACGTGCCCACGATCCTCCACGTGCTCTCTTCGAGGCGATGGACGGTCAGCACGCGGGACTCGAGGTCCACGACCCACGCGTGGGGAACGCCGACCTTGGCGTAGTACGGCAGCTTGACGAGCTGGTCGTGGCGTCGCGTCGTCGGCGACAGAATCTCGCAGACCCAGTCGGGCACCACCCCGATCGACGCGTCGACGGGGAGCTCGGGCAGGCGCTCGCGGCGCCAGCCGGCCACGTCGGGCGAGATCTCGGGCGTGTTGGGCAGCTGGATCCCGGGCTCGGTGATGATCCACCAGCCGCCCGGGCCGCCGCGCCCGTGGTCGAACGGGCCGAGCAGGCCGCACCCGATCTCCAGGCCGGTGCGCTGGTGGCGCGCCCGCGGCTTGGTCATCGTGTAGAGCACGCCCTCGATGATCTCGCCGACGACGCCCGGCGGCAGGGCGTCGAGGTCGGCGAGCGTCGGAGCCCGAGGGCTCGGCTTGGTCGTGCTCATGGCTCCGGGAGGGTAGCACTGGTCGCGCGGTTCTCGCCGGGTCCGATCGCCGCGCCCGATCTGCAGGTCGACTTCGAGCCACGTCAGCTCGAGCGCGACAACCGGCGCGCCAACGCGTAGCGCTGATCAAGGACACCGCGCGTGCCAAGGGGGTAGGCTTCTACCGCTACCTGACCGAACCGGTGAAGGTGGCCGAGC
>DATIPJ010001108.1:0-4922 GCA_035472155.1 Kofleriaceae bacterium | reverse complement strand
CGCGCTGCGAAGAACCCGTGGCGCGCGAAGATGCGCTCGGCGGCGGCGAGGATGCGCTCGCGCTTGTCACCGCCGTTGCGGTCGCCGCGATCGCCGCGATCTCCGCGGTCGCCACGGTCCGGCGCTGAATGAGCCGTCATTCAGTCGTGTCATACCCATGGTGACGCAGGACGTCAATAGCCCTGACCACGGCGACCGCAGCTTGAAACGCGCAGTGGCGTGCACTACAACCTGCGGGTGTCAAACGCACGAATTTCGGGGCATTTCATCCTCGCCCTTCTGTGCGCGCCGCTGCTCGCCGGTAGCGCCTGCGAGAAGAAGCCGAACAAGCCCAACGATACCGGCGCGATGAACGCGCTCGACAAGGCCGCCCAGGGCTCGTCGGCCCCGGGCGTCACGGCGGAGGGCACCGTCGACACCACGCCGCTCAACGGGGTCGACGTATCGAAGCTCGAGGGCGAGACGCTCCAGACCTTTTACAAGCTAATCGGCTCGCTGAAGTCGCCGTGCGGCAAGGCCCACAGCCTGCGCACCTCGTTCACGTCGGACACCTCCTGCAAGCGCGCGCCGTTCGCCGTGCGCTACGTGGCCGCGCTCCTCGAGGACACGGCGCCCGAGGCCGCGGTCCGCGAGGAGTACACCAAGAAGTACGAGAAGCCCGGCGCGCCGGTGAAGTTCGACGTCAGCAAGGCGCCGCACATCGGCAACGACGACGCGCGGATCAAGCTCGTCGAGTTCTTCGACTACGAGTGCCCGCACTGCGCGGCGTTCAAGCCGGGCATGGAGCAGGTCCTCGCCGACAAGTCCGGTCAGGTCACCGCCTACTTCATGATGTTTCCGATCGAGTCCAAGCACCCCGATTCGCGCAGCGCCGCGCAGGCCGCGATCGCTGCCAGCCAGCTCGGCAAGTTCAAGGAGATGCACGACAAGCTGTTCGAGGAGATGCCGCGCCACAACCACGACAGCGTGATGGCGTACGCCAAGGCGCTGGGACTCGACGCCGCGGCGTTCCAGAAGGCCTACGACGCAGCGTCGCCGCAGGTCACCTCCGACCTCAAGCAGGGCGAGCAGGCCGGTGTGGATTCCACGCCGACATTGTTCTTCAACGACCGCAAATATGAAGGCCCGATGCACCCCAAGTACATCGAGATGTGGATCGACGAAGAGCTCGCGGTGAATCGATAATCGATCCGATGCGTCCTAGCGCCATGCGACCTGTCCTCGCCGCTGCTGTCTTTGTCACCGTCGGTGTCGCCCTTGTGGCCACGACGCCGCTCGCCCACGCCGACGTGCTCAAGGTCGGCGACCGGCTCGCCGAGCTCGACGTCGCGACCGACGCGGCCGGCAAGCCGTTCAAGCTCAAGTCGCTCAAGGGCAAGTGGGTGGTGGTCACCGTCGGCGCCGACTGGTGCAAGCCGTGCGCGAAGGAGCTGCCGACCTGGGACAAGCTCGCCGGCGAGCTCAAGGGCAAGGTCTCCTTCGTCGCGATCGACATCGACGACGAGATCGAGGTTGGCAAGCGCTTCCACGACAAGCTCAAGATCAAGAACATGCATCGCGTCTACATGCCGTCCGACAAGTCCGGCGTGGTCGGCAACTACGGCTCGGACCACATGCCGTCGACGTTCGTCGCCGACGACAAAGGCGTGGTGCGCCTGGTGCGCGAGGGCTTCGAGGCCGGCGACGCCGACGGCGAATATCGCAAGTTCAAGGACTCGCTCGCCAAGCTCGTGAAGTAGCGGCCGCTCGCACTGCGCGGCTGCAGCGATCACCGCGCCGCAATCATTCGCGCTGCCAGCGCACGATCCGTGATGGCCCGGGCTGCGCCCACGCACACGGCGCGAACGCGATCGGCGGCGATGGATCTCCGAGCACCAGCTCGAGCCGATCACCGGCGCAGCGCGTGACCACGACGGGCACGTGTGCATCACATCGCTCCGCGCGCCGCATGAACCGCTGGTGCAAGGTCCCGCGGACCATCCCCGTCATCAGCGGCTTCAGATTGCCGGATGGCGCATCGTCGGCAGGGGAACCGCCGGGAGGGGAATCGCCGGGTCGCGGATCGCCGGGCCGCGTTCCACGCTCGAGGTCGATCACGCGCGGCGCGACGACGAAGTCGCTGGTGATGGAGCCGTCGGAGAACAGCGGATAGGCCTCGAGCGTCGGGCCGTTGTCGAGGAGCATCCAGCGCTCGTTGCCGGCGACGTACACGCCGCGAAGGTCGTCGTCGCACGACGCGATCGGCGGACGGCGATCGCACGCGGCGCACGCAGCGAACGCGGCGAAGGGGAACGCAGCAAGCGCGATCGCCAGCGCTGTCGCCTGGCGACGGGGCGCCGGCATCGCCGGCATCACCCGCCGTCCGCGGCGCTCTTGAGCTGCTCGGCCTGGAAGTGGGCGCGCAGCGCCTCGATGATGTCGTCGAGGTTGCCGTCCATGATGGCCGGCAGGTTGTGCTTGGTCAGCCCGATGCGGTGATCGGTGACCCGGTCCTGCGGGAAGTTGTAGGTCCGGATCTTCTCGGAGCGGTCGCCCGAGCCGACCTGCGACTTGCGGTTGGCCGCCTCGCTCGCCATCTGGCGCTCGCGCTCGGCCTCGAGGATCCGCGAGCGCAGGATCTTCATCGCCTTCGCACGGTTCTTGATCTGCGAGCGCTCGTCCTGGCAGGCGACGATCACGCCGGTCGGCAGGTGCGTGATGCGCACGGCCGAGTCGGTCGTGTTGACGTGCTGGCCGCCGGCGCCGCTCGAGCGGTAGGTGTCGATCTTGAGGTCCTTCTCGTCGATCTTGACGTCGACCTCCTCGGCCTCGGGCAGCACGGCGACCGTCGCGGCCGAGGTATGGATGCGGCCCTGCGCCTCGGTCGCCGGTACGCGCTGCACGCGATGCACACCGGACTCGAACTTGAGCTTGGAGAACACATCCTTGCCGTCGATCAGGACGATGACCTCCTTGAAGCCGCCCGAGGTGCCCTCGGACAGCGACATCGTCTCGAGCTTCCAGCTGTGGCGCTCGGCGAACCGCGCGTACATGCGATACAGGTCGCCGGCGAAGATCGCCGCCTCGTCGCCGCCCGTGCCGCCGCGGATCTCGAGGATCGCGTTCTTGCCGTCGTTGTGGTCCTTGGGCAGGAGCAGGATCTTGAGCGCCTGCTCGGCGCTGGTTTGCTGATCCTCGAGCTGCTTGGCCTCGTCGCGCGCCAGCTCGCGCAGCTCGGGGTCGCTCTCGACATTGGCCATCTGCTTGGCCTGCGCGAGGTCGGTGACGAGCTTCTGGTAGCCGCGCCAGGCGGCGACCAGCGGGTCGAGCTCTGCGTGCTCGCGCGAGAGCTTCATGAACTCGCCGCGCTTGTTGATCACCTCGGCGGTGGCGAGCAGCGCTCCGAGCTCTTCGTGGCGGCGCTCGAGCGTCGCCATCTTGTCGCGGAAACTCTGAGTTTCGAACATGGCCGGCCAGGAGAGCCAAGACCCAAGAGGACGACGCGACGCGGCGCGCCGAGAGCCCTACGACTTCTTCGCGTACCTCTTGTTGAACCGATCGATGCGGCCAGCGGTGTCCATCAGCTTCTGCTTGCCCGTGAAGAACGGGTGGCAGCTGGAGCAGATATCGACGCCGAAGTCGCCTCGGGTCGAGAAGGTATCGTGGGTGGCGCCGCATGCGCATGTGATGTGCGCGGGGCGATAGTGGGGATGACCTGCTGTGTCTTTCATTGGAAACCTCGTTACCCGGCCGGAGCCGGGGCCTCGGGTGAGCCCGTATCTATAGGGACGAGGGCGGCCGAAAGCAAGTCCAACGGGCCTCCGGGCCGGGGCGGGTCCAGCTAGCTGGCCTGGGCCCGGCCGCCCAGACGGGCAGGTGCCTTGTCGGGGTAGAGCGGCAGGATCTCGTGGCCGATGCGGAGGTCGTGCACGACCCGGTACTTGGCCGCGAGATCGACGCTGACGTAGACCTTGTTGGCGTCGAACACGCCGAAGCTGGTCGACACGACCATCTGCGCGTCGCCGATGGTCTCGAAGCCCTCGGGGATGACGTCGTGGCCGTAGATCGCGACCGAGCCGTTGACCGCGCGCAGGAAGCGCCGCGCCTCGGCTTCGGTCGCCGAGCGCGCCCACAGGATCTTGCCGACGATCGGCGTGTCGAGCACGTCGAGCGGGCTCGCATAGTGCGCGCCCGAGAGGTCGGCGGCCTCGAGGTCGGCGACCGAGTCGATCTGCGCGGCGGGCGCGCCGTGCGTGAACACGATGCCGCACCGGCTGAGCGCGGCGAGCGCGAAGGTGTGGATGATGCCGCGCATGCGGCCCGTGCCCGACGGCCCGAGGATCTGCTCGAGCAGCGCGACCTCGTCGGCGGCGAACTTGGCGGTGTGCGGCCCGCCGATGTGGCCGTGCTCGTGGTTGCCGAGCAGCGCGTGGACGCGGCCCGGGTACTGCGCGGCGAGCCGCGCATACGACATCATCACCTCGCCGCTGGCGTCGCGGTAATACTCGCCGAGGAAGTCGGGCCAGTCCTCGGGATCGATGTGCGGCCCGTGGATGAGGTCGCCCGTGAACAGCAGGTGGGCGTCGCCCTGATGGTCGAGCAGCGCCTGCTCGAAGAGCTGCACGACGCGATGGAAGTCGCGCAGACAGCCCTGCAGGTCGGTGCAGACGAGCAGCCGACCGTGGTCGGGTAGTCGCAGCACGCGCGCCATCGACTGGTCACGCTATCAGCTGATCACCTGTGCCGGTAGCCGGGGAATCGGACAATCGCAAGGCGCACAGCGCAGCCGGCCATGCCACATTCTCCTCACGATGCGGCGTGTAAGAGCGATCGTCACGGGGCGCGTGCAAGGTGTCGCGTATCGCGCGTCGACGGTCTTCGAGGCCCGTGCCCTCGGGCTCACCGGCTGGGTCCGCAATCTGGACGATGGCTCGGTCGAGCTC
>DATIPJ010001107.1:0-4737 GCA_035472155.1 Kofleriaceae bacterium | reverse complement strand
GCACCGTCGACGGTCTGCGCGCCTTTCACTGTCGGCGCATGGGGCTGCGGCTCGTGCCGGCATGGCCGCTCGACACCGCGCGCCTCTCGCCCAGCATGGCGACGCTCGCCGAGGGGCTGCCGCCGTTTGGCGACCCCCGAGCGCTGCTCGCCTGCGCATGGGGCAGGCCGTCCGAGGCGTTCGGCGAGATGTACCGCAGGTTCGACGGCCCGCGCCGCGTCGCGCGGCTGCCCGGGCCGCCGTACCACTTCATGTCGCGCGTGGCGCGCGTCGATGGCCCGATGGGCGGCATGCAGGTGGGCTCCTCGGTCGAGGCCCAGTACGACGTGCCGCGCGACGCGTGGTACTTCGCCGACAGCTGCGCCGCGGCGATGCCGTTCTGCGTGCTCCTCGAGATCGCCCTCCAGCCGTGCGGCTGGCTCGCGTCGTACGTCGGCTGCGCGCTCGCGGGCGAGGCGGATCTGGTGTTCCGGAACCTCGAGGGCAGCGGTGCGGTCGCAGGCGCGCTCGGGCCCGGCGCCGGCACGCTCACGACCCGCGCGATCCTGCGGTCGTGCTCGTCGGCCGGCGGCGCCATCCTCGTCGCTTTTGACGTCGCCGTCCGCGCAGCCGGCGTCGAGGTCATGACGCTCGACACCGTGTTCGGCTTCTTCGGCGCCGACAGCATGAAGCAACAGGTCGGCCTGCCGGCGAGCGACGAGGCGCGCGCCGCGATCGATGCGCCGGGCAACGCAGACATCGACCTCACCGCGCGCTCGGGGCCGCTGTTCGAGGGCACGCTGCGCATTCCGTCGGGCCGGCTGCTCATGCTCGACCGCGTGTCTCACGTCGCGCCGCACGGCGGCCGCGCAGGCCTCGGGCAGATCCGGGCGTACAAGGACGTCGCCGCCGGCGACTGGTACTTCAAGGCGCACTTCTTCCAGGACCCGGTGCAGCCGGGCTCGCTCGGTCTGGACGCCATGCTCCAGGCGCTCCAGATCCTGATGATCGAACGCGGGTTGGGCGACGGCATCGACCAGCCGCAGTTCGAGCCGATCGCGTCCGGCGCGCCGGTGTCATGGAAGTACCGCGGCCAGGTCCTGCCCGAAAACGCGCGCGTCACCGTCGAGGTCGACATCCTGCGCGTCGCGCGCGACGCGCGCGGCCACCTCGCCGAGGCGCGCGGATCCCTGTGGGTCGACGGCAAGCGCATCTACGAGGCGACCCTCGCGACGCGCATCGTGTCGGGAGGGTTCGATCGCGAGGCGACGCGGCGATTCTGGCGCGATGCGACGGGGATGGCCGGCGCGTGGGCGGGCGAGGATGTGCTGTTCGCGCTGCTCGATCGATTCGTGCGCCGCGTGCATGTGGAGGCTCCGCTCGCTCGGCGCGCGCGCCCGGGCGCGGTCTTCCTGGCGAACCACCAGGTCACCGTCGAGACCGTGCTCGCGGCGCTGGTGATCGGCGGGATGACCGAGGCAGTGCCCGTGCTGGTCGCCAAGGCCGAGCACCGCGACAGCTGGGTCGGCGCGCTGACCCAGCTGTTTGCCGAGCGTCCCGGGTTCCGCGACCCCGGGCTGATGCAATTCGTCGATCGGGGCGATCCGTCGGCGGTGCTGGCGTTGCGGCGCGCGCTGGCCGACGAGCTGCGGGCCGGACGCAGCGTGCTCGTGCATGTCGAGGGCACGCGCGCGACCCGCGGCCGCCAGCCGGTGAGCGTGATGAGCTCGGTGTTCCTCGATCTCGCCCTGGAGGTCGATGCCGACGTCGTGCCCGTGCGGTTCACCGGTGGGCTCCCGCTCGATGGCGCGGAGCGACGCGAATTCCCCGTCGGCTACGGCGCCCAGGACTACTGGTTCGGGCGGCCGATCGCGGCGGCAGAGCTTCGCGCATGGCGTTTCGACGAGCGCAACGAGCGCGTCCTGCGCGCGATCAATGAGACGGGCGGATCGATCGCGCTCGAGGTGCCATCGCCCGCGGCCCTTGCCTTCGAGGCGCGCGTCGCTGCGCTCCGGGCGGCGGGTGTGCCTGAGCCCCAGGCCGTGGTGCGCTGTGCGCTCGACGATCTCGTCGACCCGAGCGCCGAGGGGCTGACGCTGGCCAGCGACGGCGTGTTGCCGCAGGAACCGGCGGCGGCGTGGCTGGGCGCGCTCGCGCGCTGGTTGCGAGGTGAGCTGTGAAGCGCGATTGCTGCGCTGCCAGAGATGGCCAATCGCCGGGCATGAGCCCCAGAAGGAGACAGGATGTTAGAGTCGCGTTCCGTGCCCGGACGATCCAATCCACCGCCCGCGCGCAGTCAGCTGATCCATGCGAGCGCGCTCGAGGACAGCGAGCGCCGCGCGCTCCTGCAGCGGACGCACGCGCTCGAGGGGCAGGTGTTTCGCAGCGTCGAGCCATTCGACGCGTATGCCGCGCGCGTGCTCGCCGCCGATCACCTGTGGGTGTGGACGCTCGAGGACCCCGCCGGGCGCCTCGTCGGCTACAACGTGATCACGTACGAGGAGCACGACTATCTCGGCAAGCCGATCGGCGTGTACCGCGCCAACGTTGCGCTGTTGCCCGAGTACCGCGGGCATAACCGCACGGTCGCGACCGGGCTGCGGCTGGCGATTCCGCGCCTGGTGCGCGAGCCGCGCCGCCGGCTGTACTTCCACGCGTATCTCCTGCATCCGTCGATCTACGTGATGATGGACAAGTACTCCGAGGTGATGTGGCCCACGCCGCGCACCGATCCGCCGCCGCAGGACGTGCTCGATCTGCTCGGGTTCTTCGAGAGTCGCGGGGGGCCGCCGCGCTGGGAGCCCTCGAGCCCGTGGGTGGTCCGGCTCGATACGGCGGTCGCCGAGGACGATGAGGAGATCGCATCGTGGCTACGGTCGGACAGGCCATCTGCGCGCTACTTCTTCGAGCGCAATCCGCATTACCGTCAGGGCGGTGCGCTCGCGCTGCTGGTGCCGCTCACGATGAAGAACCTGCTGCGCGCGGTGCTGCGGGTGGCGACCCAGCGGTTCCGGCGCGGCAAGTCGTGACCACGCGCTGGCGGCGCGGGCTCGAACAGGCGATCGCAAGGGCGTACGGGCTCACCTACGACGCCGTGGTGGAGGGCTTCGCGCCGTACGAGGCGCTGCGCGACGAGGTCGCCGGCTACGTGCGCCGCTCGGCGCCGCCGGGCGCGCGCGTCGTGGATGTGGCGTGCGGCATCGGCAACGTGTGCCTGCGTCTGGGCGAGATGGGGTATGCGGTCCAGGGTTACGACGCGGTCGGTTCGCTGATCGAGGTCGCGCGCGCCAAGCAGCGCGCTGCCCGGAACGCGGGCAGCGTCCAGTTCGACGAGCTCGAGGTGGCGAATGCGGCCGCACCCGGCGAGTTCGACGTGCTGGTCAGTCTGAACACGCTGTACTGGCATCCGGATCCCGAGGGGTTCGTGCGCGCATGCCGCGCGGCCCTGGTGCGCGACGGACATGCGGTGTTCGTGACCTACGTGCGCCCGGCACGCGTCGTGGGTACGGCGCTCGAGGTGCGCGCTGCGCAGGGCACCCTCGCGGCGCTCCGCTCGCTGCGCTGGCTCGTGCCGACGGCATTGTTCGAGCGCCTGCGCGACTTCGAGCCGCGCTACCTGGACCCGCGCGAGATGCGCGCGATGCTGGAGCACGCAGGGTTCGAGGTGCTCGAGGAGCGCGCGGCGTTTCTCGCCGGGATGTGCCACCTGGCGTGGGCCCGCGCCCGGTGATCGTCATCGAGCGTCCGCGAGGGCGTCGTCGCGGTCGCGCGGATCGAGGTGCGGGCGCTCGGCGGTCAGTGCACGATGGGTGACGGCGAAGCGGTCGGGGGCGTCGGGGCGCCACCAGGCGATCGCGAAGCCGGGGACGCCCTCGGGGGTGTAGTGGACGATGACGCGCTCGCCAGGCGCATCTCGCAGCGCAGGGAGGATGGCCTCGTCGGCAGCGTGGACGACGATCATGCCCCCCGGGCGGACCGAGCGCGGCAGCGTTCGCCAGAGCGTGCCGAAGAACCCCGGGTCGGCGCGCCGCCATACCTCGGGCACCGACATCGCAGGAAGCTCCTCGTCGGGGAGCGGGGCGTTGCAAGTGACGAGGTTGGCCGGCGCGACCGGATCGCCGATGGCGCCGCACGTGGGCGCGAAGTGCAAGACGCACGAGAGCGCGGCGCCGAGCTGCGCGTAGTGCACCGCCCGCGGATTGATGTCGATGCCGGCGATCCGCAGGGCGAGCTCGTGGCGCACGAGCGGCGCGATCGCCGAGCCACAGCCGAGGTCGAGCCAGGCGTCGCGGCGGCCCGGCGGGATCGCCGCTGCCAGGTGGTAGCTCGAGTCATCCGGCCAGCACACGAGGTCGCGCTCGAGGGGTGCGTCGAGCCGGTCGCAGATGACGTAGCCGCGCGACAGCGGGAGGATCGCGACGCGTGCGCGCAGGCGCGGCCCGTCGCCCTCGACGAGGCCGTGGGCGAGCAGGGGGTCGATCAGCGACGCGCCCGTTCCAAGATCGGAGGCATCGACATCGCGCCCGCCGACGAGCAGCTCGAACAGCGCGGCCGCGGGCGTGGCAGGCTCACGGCGCATGGCCTCGAGCCGCTCGAGGCGCGCCGGGAGGGCGGACAGCCGCGCGGTGCCGGCCCAGGCCTCGAGCGCTCGCGGGATCAGGCCGGTCGCGCGCAGCTGTGCGGCGAGGAGCCCGAGCTCGAAGATTCTCCGCGGGGGAAGCGACGAGGCGAGCGGGGCCGTCACGGTTGCTCCAGGTA
>DATIPJ010001106.1:0-2549 GCA_035472155.1 Kofleriaceae bacterium | reverse complement strand
GGCATCAATGCCCGCGTGCGACAGCAGTCGTCGACCGACCGCAGCGCGGCCCTGTACGAGATTGATGATGCCTGCCGGCAGCCCCGCAGCGCTCAGGATCTCGACGTAGAGTTGTGCCGACCCTGCGGTGAGCGAGCTCGGCTTCCACACCACGGTGTTGCCGGCGATCAGCGCCGACATCACATGGCCGTGCGCGGTCGCGAGCGGCAGCATCACCGGCGACACGACGCCAACCACACCATGCGCGCGGCGCAGGATGCGTGCCGCGCCGCACCCGACATCGCCGAGTTGCTGGCCCGCCTGCGTCGACAGATCGCGCAGGCGTGGCACCAACCCTTCGACTTCGCGCCGACACTCCCATGCCGGGCGTCCGAGCTCGCACTGCATCGCAGACATCAGTTCGCCGCCTCGTTGTGCGAGCCCCGCCTCGATCCTCGCGAGCACGGCGAGTCGCGCATCGAGCGTCATTCGCGTCCAGTGACCGTGCGCCAGGCTGGCCGACGCAACCGCGTCATCGACGTCGCCGGCGCCGCACGGGAACACACCGAGCACGTCGCGCGTCATCGGAGAGCGCAGTTCGACTTCGTCGCAAACGTCGCAAGGCAGGGCGAATGAGCCGTGTGTGTAGCGACCGCGAGCGGCGAGCGCGAGCTTGTGGGGCACGCACCGCGGCGATGCTGTCTCGCGGCCGCTGGCAGTGCGCACCTGATGCACGACCGACGGCGCAAGCGACCCGGTCGTGGTGCGCAGGATCTCGGCAAGCTCGACGAGCTCGACGTCCCCAACCGTGTCGCGCACGGCAAGCCGGCGAGCCTGCGGATCGAGCGCATGATCGGCGAGATCGCGATCGAACGCGATCACCCCGAGGTCCCGGCCGGCGCGCAGGTCGAGGATGCGGAGTGTACGTGGATCGAGCTGCGCGGCGACGACGCCGCGATCGTTCGCAATGCGGACGCTCGTCGATGGTAGGGCGTAACGCTGTCCGATCTGCCCGGTGCCGAGCGACACGACGATCAGCTCTCGCCCGCTGCCATGGGCGATCACCAGCACAGCTGTCTTGCCGTCGGCCATCACCACACCGCCAGCGGCCGTCGTGTTTGGCGGCAGCATGGTGATCAAGCCTGATGGCAACGTGAGTTTTCTGCCGCGCGCCGTCACGAACCGTTGCCCGGTGAGCGGCATCGCGAGATCGACCTCGAGCCGCGTCGCCGGCTGGTCGTCATCGCCAAGCACCAGCGCCGGCTTCGCCGACCACACCGCTGCGGGCGGGCCACACGGAGCCGGCTGGAGAAGCACGTGGGTCGCGACGGATAGCGACCGTGGTGCGGCCAGCGCGTGTCCGGCATAGTCGACGCGAGACAGCTGGTCGTCGCCACCAACGATCCATAGCTGATCGGGGAATGCAGCTGCTGCGCGCACGCCGTCGATCGCTAGCCGCCTCGTCGGCTGGTCATCGTCGGGAGCGACGACGGAGATCGCGTCCGGCTGCAACGCGATCAGCCACTTGCCCGTAGGCTCGAACAGCAACGAGCTGCCGAGAAGCGATGTGAACGAGGGAGTCATGGCTCGACCCCTGCGCCGCTGTCCTGGCGCCTCGGGGGAGTTGGATGCTGGGCCTCGAGCCGGGGTTCCGTCGCAGGCATTGCGGCGCGGGGCGCGAGTTGCGCCCGGTCGAGCGAGACTGACCATGCGATATCGTCGGTCAAGACAACGCTCCTGATCTCCGGGGCGTATCCTGGCAGCGTCAGCTCGAGCTCGACTTGTCCACCGTTGCGATCGAGATCGCCGATGTAGGGCGTGACGCCACGAGTCTGACCGCCGATGATCACGGTGGCACCTTGCGGCCTCGAGTCGATCGTGACCCGCACGGTGCTGGCCGGTTTCGCGGCGATCGGGGTTGAGATCAAGCGCGCCCCGGCGAACGTCGCAATCGACCCTGGCCGATCATCGAACCGTCGCGCTGCCACGCCGATCATGGCCCCCGAGACCGCGATCGTGGCGGCGAGCCCGAGGCCGGCCCGCACGCGCATCCCTTGCCTCACCGATGGTATCGCGGTCATCTGGACCGCCGTTCCGCCGAGTGTCGTGGTCGCCTCGGCGGTGCGTAGCGCCGTGGTCGTGCCGCTGCCCGCCGCGACCAGATCTCGTAGCACCGGCGACGCAAGAAACCCGGATCTTCCACCGTGGCGTTCGATCCACTGCACGGGATCCTGGAGTGCGAGCCGAACATCGGCCATGCGTTGATAGCGATGGTTCGCAGACTTCTCGAGCGCCTTGAGCACGACCAGCTCGATGGGCTCCGGGATCTGCGGCGTCAGTACGGTTGGCGCGAGCGGTGGGCTGGCCATCTGCTGGATCAAGACCTCGCCGTCTCCGTCGCCGCGGAAAGGTACCCTGCCAGTCAGCATTTCGTACAGCACGATGCCGAGCGCGTAGATGTCAGTCCGATGGTCGATGTTGCCGCGTCCATCGCATTGCTCCGGAGACATGTAGTACGGCGTGCCGATCAGGGAACCCGTCCGAGTGTGGTGAGAGCACATGGCTGGGTC
>DATIPJ010001105.1:0-1867 GCA_035472155.1 Kofleriaceae bacterium | reverse complement strand
TAGCCCCACGGCTTGATCACCATGCAGCCCTTGACCTGCGAGGTCTCGGCGAGGTCAGCGGCCTTGATGACCTCGAGGTACCAGTCGGCGTAATTCTCCGCGCGCGTCGGCGTGATCGCGGTCTCGGGCTTGGCGTTCGTCATGCCCGCGAAGGCATACCGCAGCGCCCGTGCGACCGCTACGGCCGCGCCCCGCCTACTGGGTCAGGCCGGCTTGCTTGGCGACCTCGGCGGCGAAGTCGTCCTTCTTCTTCTCGAGGCCCTCGCCGAGCTCGTAGCGCATGAACCGCCGGACCTTGATGTTCTCGCCGATCTTGGCGACCAGCTCCTGCTGGACCTGATCGATCGTCTTGTCGGGATTCTTCACCCACGCCTGATCGAGCAGACAGATCTCCTTCATCCACTTCGAGATCTGGCCGTCGACCATCTTCTGCACGACCGGCTCGGGCTTGCCGCTCTCCTTGGCCTTGGCCAGGAGCACGTCGCGCTCGCGGTCGATCACGTCCTGCGAGACCTCTTCCTTGCGGACGAACATCGGGTTCATCGCCGCGATCTGCAGCGCCACTTCGCGCGTGAACGCCTGGAAGTCCTCGTTGCGCGCGACGAAGTCGGTCTCGCAGTTGACCTCGACGAGCACGCCGATCCGGCCGCCGCCATGGATGTACGAAACCACCGCGCCCTCGGTCGCCTCACGCCCGGCCTTCTTCGCCGCCTTGGCGAGCCCCTTGGTGCGCAGGTAATCGATCGCCTTGTCCATGTCGCCGCCGACCTCGGTCAGCGCCTTCTTGCAGTCCGACATGCCGGCGCCCGTGCGCTCGCGCAGATCCTTGATCAACGTAGCAGTGACTTCCATGACTCAGGGCTCCTGATCGGGAGAGGCCGATGCCTCCGGGTTGAACATGCTGCCGCCGGTCGACATCTCGACCCGCGGTCCATCACCACCCGAGGACACATGGATGACGCGCTCGCCCGTCTCCTCGCGCTCCTGGCCGCGGTTGCGCGCGGTCTCCTTCCAGATCTTGGAGCCCAGGATCGCGGCATCGGCGATCTTCGACGCGAACAGCTTGATCGCGCGGATCGCGTCGTCGTTGCCGGGGATCACGTAGTCGATCTGATCCGGATCGCAGTTGGTATCGGTGATCGCGACGACCGGGATCTCGAGCTTGCGCGCCTCGTCGACGGCGATGTGCTCCTTGTGCGGATCGATCACGAACAGCATCCCCGGAACCTTCGACAGGCCCTTGATGCCGCCGAGCGACTTCATGAGCTTGTCGCGGTCGCGCTTGATCATCACCTGCTCGCGCTTGGTCAGCGCGAACAGCGTGCCGTCCTCCTCCATCTTCTCGAGGCCGCGCAGGCGCTCGAGCGAGCCCTTCACGGTGCGGAAGTTGGTGAGCGTGCCGCCGAGCCAGCGCTGCGTCACGTAGTGCTCGTTCGAGCGCGTCGCCTCCTCGACGATGACGTCCTGCGCCTGCTTCTTGGTGCCGACGAACAGGATGGTCTCGCCGCGCCCGGTGGTGTCGACCACCGCCTGGAACGCCTGGCGGAACAGCTTGACCGTGTGCTGGAGGTCGATGATGTGGATGCCGTTGCGCGCGCCGAAGATGTACTGCTTCATCTTCGGGTTCCAACGCCGCGTCTGGTGCCCGAAGTGCACTCCGGCTTCGAGCATTTCCTTCATGGTGACTTCTGCCAAGACTCTTCTCCTTGTCGCCGCGCCGGTGGACTAGCGCTTGCTGAACTGGAAGCGGGCGCGGGCGCCCTTCTGACCGTACTTCTTCCGTTCCTTCTTGCGCGGGTCGCGCGTCAAGAGGCCGGCCGACTTCAAACGCTCCCGAAGCTCGATGTTGAACACGAGCAGGGCGCGG
>DATIPJ010001104.1:0-5524 GCA_035472155.1 Kofleriaceae bacterium | reverse complement strand
GCGAGACCGGCGCCGGCAAAGAAGTCCTCGCCGAGACGATCCACCGGCTGTCGCCGCGCCGCGATGCGCCGTTCCTGCGCCTCAACTGCGCCGCGCTGTCGGAGACGCTGCTCGAGAGCGAGCTGTTCGGCCACGAGCGCGGCGCGTTCACCGGCGCCACGCACGGCAAGCCCGGGCTGCTCGAGACCGCGAACGGTGGCACGGTGTTCCTCGACGAGGTCGGCGAGCTGGCGATGTCGACGCAGGTGAAGCTCCTGCGCGTGCTCGAGGAGCGCGAGGTGCTGCCGGTCGGTGGGCTCAAGCCGCGGCCGATCGACGTCCGGTTCGTCGCCGCGACCAACCGCGATCTCGAGGCCGAGATCGAGCGCCGCACGTTCCGTCAGGACCTCTACTTCCGGCTGTGCGCGGCGACGCTGGTCATCCCGCCGCTGCGCGAGCGCATCTCGGAGATCCCCGGGCTGGCGCGCACGTTCAGCGAGGCCGCGGCGCGCGACATGGGCCGCGCAGCGCCGGTGCTCGGCGGCGACGCGCTGGCCGCGCTCGAGGTGTACCCGTGGCCGGGCAACATCCGCGAGCTGCGCAACATGATCGAGCGCGCCGTCCTTCTGTGCGGCACCGGGCCGATCGGCCTGCAGCACCTGCCCCTCGAGAAGATGCGCGCGACGCTGGCGCCCGCGCGCGCACCTGCTGCTGCGAGCGCGCCCATCGCCACGCGTGCGGCGGCGATGCCGAGCGAGGCCGACGGCGCCGCTGCGGAGCCCGAGCGTCCGCTGCGCGCGATCGTCCGCGAGCAGGTCGAGTCCGTCGAGCGCCAGCGGATCGTCGACGCGCTCACCCGCGCCGCCGGGAACCAGTCGGTCGCCGCCAAGCTCCTCGGCATGCCGCGCCGCACGCTGGTCAAGCGGCTCGCCGCGTACAACATCCCGCGTCCGCGGCGAGGCGGCTCCGACGCGTGATGCGCCACGGTCGGCGCAACGCGCGCCGGCTCGCGCTGCGCACCGACCGGTACCAGTCACTTACGGCTGGCGCGTCGGCTGCAAACACCGAGGGCAAAGGAGTTTGCATGCCCAAGTTGCTCGCCATCGCGTCTGGACTCGCCCTCGCGCTCGCCGCCCGCACCGCCGCTGCCGAACCGGCCAGCTGCACCATCACCAAGATCAAGGACAAGGGCGTCTCGATCGATGTCCCGATCAATGCGTCGATCGGGCCCGAGATCTTCTGCAAGACACACGCGCAGAGCGCGGCGAAGCAGTACGCGGTCGACAATCCGGTGTGCGAACGCGACAACGCGCGCGAGACCACGTTCTCGGTGACGGTGGTTTACAAGGTCGACAAGACCGAGCACACGCACGTGGTCAAGACGTACTGCCCACCGGCGAAGAAGCGCAAGTAGCCCAGGAGCACTGGCCCAGCAATCCGCTCTGGCGTGGGCAATCCGCCCTCGACGCCTGCATTCGTTCCCGTGCGGTCATCCGTTCTCGGCGAGCAGGAAGCGGATCTTGAACCCGCGCACGCGCACGGGGACCGGCTGTCCGTTTCGCTCGCCGGGCGTGAAGCTGCAGGCGGTGAGCGCATCGACCGCAGCCTTGGTCAGCCCGTGCGGCAGGCCCTCGACGACCTTGATCTCGCGCGCACGGCCGCGCTCGTCGACGATCAGGTCGAGCACCACGACGCCCTCGACGGCCGCGGTCCGCGCCTCGTCGGTGTACTTGCCCGAGCAGCGGCCGAGCGGCATCGGCATGCGCGTCACCTCGACCGCGGCGACCGGCTCGGCCAGCGGCTTGACCGGCGCGCCGGTGCCCGTCGGCGCCGGACGCGTGGTGTTGCCGACCGGCATCGCCGGCCCGCTGCCGCCCTGCGACGTCGACTGCATCGTCACGCCGAACACCGGCGTGGCCGTGGTGTCGGTCGTCGTGGGCGGCGTGTCGGCCGGCGGTGTGTCGACCGGCGTGACGTCGCGCTTCACTTCGGGCGCGTGCGGCCGCGGCCGCTCGTGGACCACCTGCTTGGGCGGCTCCGGCTTGGGCGGCTCGGCCGCCTTGGGCGGCTCGGGCTCGGGCGCCGGCGGGGGCGGCGGCGGCTCGACGACGCGAACCTGCATGATCCGCTGCGCCGGCAGCTCGCGGCGCTCGGGCAGGTAATCGAGCCCGCGCGCGAACGCGAAGTGCCCCGCGATCGAGGCGATCGCGCAGATCGCGAGCCGCCGATCGATCACGCACCGCCTCCGGATTCCGGCGGCGCGGTGATCGCCGTCGGATCGATCTGGATCGCGAACTGCGTGATGCCGAGCGACTTCACGGTGTCGAGCACCCATACCACGCGGCCGTGCGACACGCGCTTGTCGCCGGCGATCACCGCCTGCGTCTTCGGATCGCGCGCGACCGCTGCCTTGATCGCCTCGCGCAGCGCCGCCGGCGTCACCGGCTTCTCGTTGAGAAAGATCGCGCCGTCGGCCTGGAGCGCGATCGCCAGCGTCGTCGGCTGCAGGGCCGTGCTCTGCGCGGCGCGCGGCAGCTCGATCTCGATCGCCTGGCGCGCGATCAGGTGCGCCGTCAGCATGAAGATGATCAGCAGCACGAGCATGATGTCGACCAGCGGCGTGACGTTGATCTCGGCGATGATGCCCCGCCGGCGGCTCGCGCTCGCCATCAGGCCGGCTCCCCAGGCTCGCGCACGGTCTTGACGTACGCGAGCACCTCGCGCGACGACGCCTCCGCGCCCGCCGTCGCGACCTCGACCCGGCGGATCAGCGTGTTGTACATCGCGACCGCGGGGAGCGCGACGAGCAGCCCGACGCCGGTCGCGACCAGCGCCTCGGCGATGCCGGACATCACCGCCTGCGTGCCCTGCAGCGAGCTGCCGGCGAGGTCATGGAACGCGCGGATGATGCCGAGCACCGTGCCGAACAGCCCGATGAACGGCGCGTTGTTGCCCAGCGTCCCGAGGAACGCGAGCCGGCGCTCGTAGCGCAGCCGCTCGGTCTCGAGCACGGCGGCCTTGTGGTCCTCGATGGCCGCGGCGCCGTCGGCTGCGTGCGCCAGGCAGGCGCGCACCACCGCGGCCTCCATCGAGCGCGCGCCGGTGAGCTTGCCGAGCGCCACCGTCGCCCCGCCATCGCGCAGCGCGCGCAGCGCCGCGGCCAGCCGGTCGCGCGGCGGACGCTCCTGCACGAAGAACCACACCCGCTCGATCATGATCGCGACCGCGGCGAGGCTGAGCGCGAGCAGCAGCCACAAGACCCAGCGCGATCCGGCGCGCAACATCAGGTCCAGGAGCTGTGCATCGATCGTATCGGGCGAAGCGGTCATTCCGGGGTTCATCGCATCTCCTTAGAACCGGCCGCGCAGGCCGACGGTTGGCAGCACATAACGGATCACGCTTCCCACCTGCACCTCCTCGGGCAACAGCGCGATGTTGGTGATGTCGACATAGAAGTCGAGCAGCCAGCTGCGCCACACCGCGCGCTTGTCGACCCGCACGTCGAACCGCAGGTAGCCGGTGCCGCGCGCGTCGTTGTACCCCGAGGTGATCGTCGTCGGTTTCCCGCTCTGATATTGCAAGCGCAGTCCGATGTCCCAGTTGCGGCGCAGCGGGAGCCCCGCAACGACATTCACCAGGTGCGTGCGGTCGAAGTCATACGCTACCCACTGTTGGGAGCGCAGCCGCTCGGAGCGCGACAGCGTGTACGACACCCACCCGAAGATGCCGGACTTTGCCTGCCGGCGCAGCATCACCTCCAGGCCGTACGACCGCCCCTGCTGCGGCGACGTCAACCGATCGATGAAGTCCTGGCCGGGCATGTTCACCACCACGCCAGTCGGCGTCAGCGTCGTGTTCGGATCCTGGATCACACTCGGGTCGTTGACCGAGAGGTCGAAGATCGTCGGGTCCATGTAGTTGAAGAACGCCTCGGTCGTCAGCTGGAACCTCTCGCGCAGCGGAACTTCGATCCCGAGGCTGGTCTGGTAAGACCGCAGCAGCCCGTACTTGAGCGGCATCAGGTCGAGCCCGGGCAGCGGCAGCACGAAGCGCGGCGGCTGGTGATAGATTCCAGCGCTGCCTTTGAGCCAGATCGCGCTGTCGTCGCTATCAGGCGGCACCTCGGGCAGGTCGCGGCGCGCGAGCTCGTAGCGCACCGTCAACCGCGGATCCACCGCGCTCTTCGTCGCCGTTCCGTCGCGGTACACATCGGCGCGCACCCCGGGGCGGATCAGCCACGCCGGCGTCGGTCGCCACAGCGCCTCGGTCAGCGCCGACCCCGAGGTGAACGTGCCGAGCTGCGAGGTGATCTGCGAGAACGCATTGGCATCGGCCATCCCCTGGTCGCCCTGCGAGACCTTGTGCAGCGAGCCCTCGACGCCGCCGGTCACCGTCAGCTGCGCCGCGGGCTTCCACGTCAGGTGCAGCGACGGCTCGGCCACCAGCACGCTGAAATCCGTCCCGTTCGAGAACGTCTTGTCGTAGCCGAGCACCGCGCGCGCTTGCGCGACGACGTTACCCATCGTGCGATGCAGCCGCAGATCGAGCCGATGAAACTGGAGGATCAGCGATGGCGCGAGCGGCGGGCTCGGGTCGTTGGGGTCGGCGTCGGGCGCCACCGTATCGAGCTCGTCGTTGGCGCCGAACGCGAACACGGTCCAGCCGTTGCGCGCCGTGCCGCCGTCGAGCCGGAACTGATAATCCCAGTACGACAGCGACACCTCGTTCGTCGCGAGGCTGAGGATCAGCCCCGGATAGCCATACCGCCCCGCCACGGTCAGCGTCGCGCCGAGCTGCGGAATCGGCTGGCGCACCAGCCCGCCGAGCTGCAGCAGGTTCGCGTCGAAGTCGAGCAGGTGTGCATCGCGCGGCGCGCGCACCGTTCGCCCGTCGATGATTCCGCCGGTGTAGCCGCCATAGAGCACGGGCGCGCCCCCCGGATAGAACTGGATCTCGTCGATGAAGTCGGGGTGGATCACGCTGGGCCCGGACAGCAGGTGATACAGCAGCGGCACGCGCGTGCCATCGAGCAAGAACCCGGTCGAGCTGGGCGTCGCGCCGCGCACGATCGGAAACGGCAGCAGCGACACCACCGACGCCACCCCGGGCAGCGCCTGCACGACCCGAAACGGGTCGCCGAACGTCCCCGGCACCTGCTTGATCTCGGCGCCGCGCAGCGAGATCCGCGAGACCTCTTCGCGGCGCTGCTCGCCGACCACCACGATCTCGTACGGATCATAGCGGTCGCGTTCCACCAGATACGTCACCGCGAGCTGCTGCCGCGGCGCGAGCGACTCCTGCTGCAGAAACACATTGTGCCCGGGGGCCGTCACCGTGACGCTCGCCGGCCCTTCGGGCAGCGGCAGCTCGAACCGCCCCTTCTGGTCCGCCTCGGCCACATAGTTGCGGTCGCCGACCCGCGCCGTCACCGTCGCGCTCTGCACCGGCGCGCGCGTCCCGAGCTCGATCAGCTTGCCGCGCAACACCGAGCTCTTCGGCGGCCCCTGCTCCGCCGGCGGCGGTGGCGGTGGTGGCGGCAAGAACG
>DATIPJ010001103.1:0-16196 GCA_035472155.1 Kofleriaceae bacterium | reverse complement strand
CGCTATCGGCCTGGCCCTTGAGGTGCTCCGGCCACACGGCGGTATCGACGTCGGTCGCCTTCTTGGCGCCGCTGACCAGCGCGTTGATGTCCTTGTAGACGGCCCACTTGGACGGTAGCTCGCTCTCCTCGAAGATCGCCGTCGTCGGACACTCGGGCTCGCACGCACCGCAGTCGATGCACTCATCGGGGTTGATCGCGAGCGAGTTCTTGCCTTCGTAGAAACAGTCAACCGGGCACACCGCGACGCAATCGGTGTACTTGCACTTCACGCATGGGTCAGCGACGACGTAGGCCATGGCCGGAAGTTAGCCACAACTGGGACGCACCCGGAAGCGATGGACGCAAAGATCGCGCGGGTGCAGAGTGCGCACGCCATGGCACGGATCGCGTCTCTGTTCGTCTGCGTCTGCGTCGCCGGCTGTCAGCGCGAAACCGGCGGCACAGCACCGCCGGTCCCCGAGCCGTACAGGGCCGACATCGCCACCCTGTGCGAGGTCGTCGTCCGATCCGGCGCCGACCAGGTGCCGGCCGGCGAGCGCACGCTCCTGATCGCCACCTGGCTGTCCGGTCACCTCCAGACCGCCGAGGCCCACGAGTACCTGGTCAAGATCGGACCGCTCATGGGCGAGGCCAAGGCCGCGGCGCTCGAGGCCGAGGCCGCGCGCGCAGGGCTCCAGACGTGCGCCCTTGCCGCCGAGTGGCGCACGCCCGCCCCCTGACCGGATCGAGCGAAGCCCGACGAGACACGCCAAAGGCGTGGCTCGGCGGACCAGCGAAGCGAGAGACGGACGGAATGTGATGCCTAGGGGCTGGCCCTGAATAGGGACAGCCCCTAGCGCGACGTGATCGGGATCATCGCTTCCGAGCCTCCGGCTGATTTGCCGCGAGGCGCGGTGGCGTGCCAGGATTCACACATGCGGTGCGTGGTTGGCGTCGGCCTGCTTGCGCTGGTTGGCTGCAACCAGCTCTTCTCGCTGTCGCCGACCCGGGAATTCGACGCCGCGATCTCGGTCGACGTCATCCCCGACCTGCCGCACATCGAGCTGACCTACCAGATCGCCGGGGTGCTGCCCTCCGGCGCCCCCAATCCGGCGATCGCCTTCGCGCCGCTGATGCCAAAGCCTGTGGTCAAGCTCGCGCCGCTCTTACCCGGGAAACCGATGGAGGACCTCGCCGAGGCCGAGTACTCCTCCGCAGACGGCTGGGTCCTCATCCCGCGCAGCTACCTCGAGGGACCTTGGCGCCTCGAGTACACCGTCGCCGACGGCGTCTCGGCTCCCGTGCCGCACGAGGTCCAGTGGTCGCCCGAGGACAAAGCCGGGCACCTCACCGTGCCGCTGTCCGGCCGGCTCGCGCCCGCGACGTTGCCGGTCGACGCGGGCTACAAGGTCAAGCCCAACGGCGCCGGCATGTTCAACAGCCCCGAGATGATCACCACGGGGCTCTGGACCGCGGGGCCCGCTCGCAGCGATCCCACCAACGCGGCCACCGCGATCTATGATCTCGTCGACGCGGTCTTCCTGAGCGGCAAGAAGGGTCGCCCGGACCCCGCGCTCGGCGATCGCGCGTTCCTCGTCGACTTCGCGATGCCGGACGCACAGGGCTGCCGGGCCGCGTCCGGCGCCGTCACGCTCGACTCCGCCGAGGCGCAGACCGGACCGCGCATGACGCAGGTCCCGACCGCCACCTGGGACACGGCGAAGAAACCGGTGAAGAGCACCGCGCTCGATCTCTCCTTCGTCACCCGGCTCCAGGGCAACCTCGGCAAGCTCCACGGCGCGATCACGGGCGATCTGCTGTTCGGCTTCGCGCCGAGCCTGAGCATGCCCAGCCTCGCCGCCGCCTCGCCGGCGCTGCCGCTACC
Organism: Kofleriaceae bacterium; assembly: GCA_035472155.1. Classification (GTDB taxonomy): domain Bacteria; phylum Myxococcota_A; class Polyangia; order Haliangiales; family Haliangiaceae; genus JABFXX01. The sequence continues at coordinate 14,330 of DATIPJ010001103.1, read as the reverse complement.
GCTACCGCTACCGGTGATGGCGACCGTGCTGCGTTGCCCGTACTCACCCAACCCGGGCGACGCGCGTCCCGGAACGCCGCTCCCAGCCACCGCGCAGCCCGCCGGCCTCGACCGCTTCCCGCAGGTCCTGCATGTCCAGCTCGCCGATGTGCGCACCGTCCTCGGCGTCCCGCTGGCCTCCGGCATGGAGGTCGTGCTGGCTGCCGGACCCGTGCTCCCGACGGGGCCCACCGGCTTCACCATCTCGTTTCCTGCCGCCATCCCGGGCAAACCGATGCTCACTACCCCGAGCAAGGGCGCGATCGATCTCGCAGGTGACAGCGAGCAGCTCGACATCGGCCCGGTGCGCGACTCGCTGGGCAAGCCGGTCGAGCTCCAGCTCAGCTTCACCCCGGAGGTCAACACGGCAGACGGCGTCCGCGCCGACTACGACGACATCCTCCTCCACCGCTTCGACGGCGCGTCGCTGACCACCGACCGGATCTACACCGTCACCGCGCCGAGCGTGCGAATCGACAGCTCGGTCCTGCAGCCGAACACGACCTACGTGCTCGAGATCCGCACCTACAAGGGCCACCCAGCCGCCGCGCGCGGTGACTTCACCCAGATCGACTACCCGTACGGCGCGGCGATCATGTTCACGCGCACGTTCAAGACTGCGCCGTGATCCCGCGCGGCGAGTCGCCCAGCGGTCATCGATAGTTCCACGCCGCCGTCCGGGTTTCGTCCGGTGACCGGACGCAAGCGTCCGCGGGCCGGACATTTCGGACAACGGCGCGCGTCATCTCGCGCAGTTGCAGCGGCACGCGATGTGGAATGCGCCGGCGCGGAGGTTTCATGTCGGATAAAGCGATTCACGAGAAGAAGAACAAGAGTATCGGCGAGGCCATCCGCGCCATTCACAAGCAGTTCGGTACCGGCTCGATCATGCGGCTCGACGGCAGCGAGATCCAGCCGGTCGAGGTCATCCCCACCGGCTCGGTCGCGCTCGATGTCGCGCTCGGTTGCGGCGGCCTGCCGCGCGGCCGCATCGTCGAGATCTACGGCCCGGAGTCGTCGGGCAAGACCACGCTCACCCTGCACGCGATCGCCGAGGCCCAGCGCACGGGCGGCGTGTGCGCCTTCATCGACGCCGAGCACGCGCTCGACACCGACTACGCCCGGCGGCTCGGCGTCGACCTCGAGGACCTCCTGGTCTCGCAGCCCGATTGCGGCGAGCAGGCGCTCGAGATCACCGACACCCTCGTCCGCACGGGCGCGATCGACCTCATCGTCGTCGACTCGGTCGCCGCGCTCACCCCGCGCGCCGAGATCGAGGGCGAGATGGGCGACTCGCACATGGGCCTGCAGGCCCGCCTCATGAGCCAGGCGCTGCGCAAGCTCACGGCCCAGATCTCGCGAACCAAGACGATCGTCATCTTCATCAATCAGCTGCGACAAAAGATCGGAGTCATCTATGGCAATCCAGAAACCACCACAGGCGGCAACGCATTGAAGTTCTACTGCTCCGTCCGTCTCGATATCCGGCGCAAGAAGGCCATCAAGCGCGGCGAGGAGACCATCGGCAGCGAGTGCAAGGTCAAGGTCGTCAAGAACAAGCTCGCCCCGCCGTTCCGCGAGGCGGACTTCGAGATCCTCTACGGCATCGGCGTCAACAAGCTCGGCGAGCTGGTCGACACGGCCGAGAAGCTCGGCATCGTCGAGAAATCTGGCACCTGGTACTCCTACGAGGGCGCCAAGATCGGCCAGGGGCGCGAGAAGGTCCTGGCTCACCTCGACGAGCACCCTGCCATGCAGCAGCAGCTGCGCGACCAGCTCATCCGCCAGGCTCGCCTCGCTGCCACTTCCCCCGGCGGCGTCGCCGCCGCCACCCCCGGAGCCGCATCATGACCGGTCAGCTCAATCCCAACCTGTCCACGCCCCTGCTCACGCCCTCCCAGGCCGCGGTCCTCCTCGATCAGGTCATCTACGAGCAGGTCCTGTCCTGCATCGACCTCGACGAGCTCTACCGCGTCGGCCACTCGCTCACCTCCATGATCGACGAGCTGGACGGAATCCCCGAGGACCGCGTGGGCGACCTCGCCCGCTCGATCCTCGACCGCGCGATCCTGCGTCTGCCCGACGACCTGCGCGGCTACCTCCGCGTCAGCGAGCTCGCTGCGCACGACGCTTGCTTCCTGTGCGAGGAGGAGGCCCGCCAGCGCCACGCCGCCGACGGGCCCGTGGTCACCGCCGCCGGCAGCCATCGCCGCACCAAGCGCCCGATCAGCTGATCGACGACCGCGGTCACGGGCGCCGATCCGGCCACATGCGATCGCGCCGCTCGAAGCGACCCGGCGCTCGCGTGCGAGCGTTAGACCTCAGCATGTTCAGCGGGCCTGCACTCCCACCGGGTCGCTGGATCAGGTTGTCGATCGGCGAGTCCGGCAAGAAAAGGCGTGCCTCGTGTCGCGAATCGTTCGCCAGCGGCGCCCTAGCGAATGTCACCCAAAACGTACGGGTGATCCGGCGGTGGGCCGAACAGAGCTCGTGTGATGTCTCAGCGTGTGGCGAACCGGCGGCGAAGACGCCGTACGCCAGCGGTGTACCAGCGCGTGTTGGGTAGCAGTGCTGCCGCAGCTTCGGGCATGGCGAGCGAACAAACCAAGGAGCAATGGCGATGGACAGACAGTACTCATCCAACGAGGGGCACGAGGCGACAGCGCAGGCTTTCCAGGAGATCGCGATGTCCGTGGGTCCCAAGTCCTCTGCGAGGAAAGATCGAAAGCCCCGCAAGCTGATCCTGCTCGACGAGGCGTTTGACGCCCGGGATCGGAGATCGATGTCATCGGCACTCGGAGACCGGTATTCGTTTTCGAAGGCCGCCTCGAGTGCGCTCACATCCGCAGGCGCCATCGCGATGGCCGACGACGCTGGGGGTGAGATGGTGGTGTTCCCGGATCTGGGCGTGGCCGCCGGAGACTTCAGCGCCAGCGAGCTCAAGGCCCTTGCGAGCAAAGGAATCATCGACGAGACCCATGTATTCGAGAACGAGACGCGGAGCCTTCCTCCACTCGTGATCGAGGATAGCCCCTACGGCGCGGCCAGCACCGCGGCGACCGCGCTGGCACTTCCCATCGATCTTTCGACGCAGCTCCAAATGAACTACCTGCGAGGCATGCGAGATGCGATCGATATGGTGCTAGGCCAGATCGGGGGACGTGCGCCATCGCTGTCTGCGGCGCCGGTGACTGCCCCGCAGGTGGCGACCTATAGCTGGTGCCTCGAGATGATCGGCGTCCATCCGCACACGGCCACGGGAAACAACGTCACCGTTGCGATCCTGGATACCGGCGTGGACCCCGGCCACCCCGACCTGATGCATCATTTCGTCGGCGGGAGAGGCATGGAGAGCTTTGTCCGTGGGGTGCGCCCGCTGGACGGCCACGGCCACGGGACGCACTGCGCGGGCGTCGTGGCAGGAACGATGTCGCCGCAGGCCGGCCCACGCTACGGCGTCGCTCCTGGAGTCACGCTGCTGATCGGCAAGGTGCTCGATGACGACGGGAATGGCGACGACGACCAGATCATGGCCGGGATCCAGTGGGCGGTGGCTCAAGGCGCCGACGTCATCTCCATGAGTCTTGGATCGAGGCGACCGCTCGGAGGTCGGTACTCGACTCCCTATGAAGGTCTTGCGCGCGTGCTCGCCAAGAAGGGGATCCTTCTGATCGCGGCGGCGGGGAATGACAGCCGGCGTCCGAACGACATCGCACCGATCAATAACCCCGGGGCGTGCCCGTCGTTCAAGGCGGTCGCTGCACTGGACCGCTGGAGTAACATCGCTCCGTTCTCGTGCGGCGAAGACGACATTGCGAAGGTGGCGATCTCCGCACCAGGCATGGGCGTCCACTCGGCATGGACCGGCGGCGGCTACAAGCTCCTGAGCGGCACGAGCATGGCCACGCCACACGTTGCGGGGGCCGCAGCATTGTGGGTGCAGCGTCTAGGGAAAAAGCCTCACCTGTGGGAGGCGCTCTCGAAGGCGACCCGCAAGCTCACGCCGACCAGCGACTTTGGTGCCGGACTGATCCGCGTTCCCAACTGAACAAGATCGCTTCAGTTCCCCGGAAAATGCTTGCACCTCATTGGGTTACGATGCATAGTGCCTCCATGTCGACCAAGGTTCATGTCACTGTCCGTGAGCACTTGGTTGGTGATGACAGTGTCGTGGCGCGCGTGGTGTCGGTGGGGCAGCTGGGCGACGTGAACCTGTCACGCGCCGCGATGTTTGGCGTGATCACAGGGATCGTCCAAGATCAGCGATTCATCGCAGCGCTCCAGGAGATGCCAGAAGTCGAGTCCGTGGATATCGACCAGCGCCGGCACATCCTCGGCGACGTCGAAACCGCGACTCGCGCCCAGACGCGCAGCTGACCGGATCGAGCGCAGCCCGACGGCGAGGCCCGGCCCCGCGACCCCCAGGTCGGCGTGAGAGCTATCGTCCCGCGATGCGGTCTCCGTACGCGAAGAGCGAGGTGCCGACGACGACGAGCAGGATCCCGGTCGCGCGGATCGGCGTGATCGGGTCGCGGCCGTCGGCGAGGATGCCGGTGCTGGCGAGCAGGGCGGAGGCGATGACCTGGCCGAGGAAGAGGCAGAAGGTCACGTTGGCGATGCCGATGCGCGGAATCATGCCGTTGCAGAACGCGGCGATGAATGCGCCGATCGCGCCCGCGAGGAGGAGCCAGGGGCGCATGCCAGCGAGCCGCGCGGCGAAGCCCGGCTCGTAGCCGCCGCTGATGACGAGCGAGGCTGCGAAGCCCACGAGCCAGAACACGCTGTTGGCGAGGTTGCCGCTGCCAGTGAGCGCGCCGATCCGCGCATTCATCGCGATATGGAGGGTGACCAGGCAGCCTACGGCGACGGTGAGCGCCAGTGACAGAAACATCGTCCGCTCCTTTCGTGCGCCTATACTTCGGGGCCGGCCTGGCATCGCGCCAGGACATATGTCCCGCAAGCCCCTGCAGATGGAGGCGGCCACCGGCTGCTTCGAGGAGATCCTGGCCGCGGCCCGGCGCGCGCGGATCCCCCTGCGCGCCCGCGCGCTGGAGAAGGGCGAGTGCCTGCTGCGCCAGGGAGACCCTGCCCCTGGCCTGTTCCTGCTGCGCAGCGGGCTCGGGCGTGTGTACACGAGCTCGGCCAACGGCCGCGAGATCCTGCACGCCTTCGTCGGCCCGGGGGAGGTCCTCGGCGAGATCGAGTACTTCGCAGGCGAGCCGCTGAGCTGCACGGTCGAGGCCGCGCGACGCACGGAGGCGTGGTTTCTGTCGTCGAGCGCGGTCGACGCGCTGCTGGCGAAGGAGCCGCGGCTCGCGGTCGGGCTCGCCACGACGATGGCGCGGCGCTACCGACGCGACGTCGCGCGCTCGTCGGAGCGCATCGCGTACCCGGTGGCGCACAACGTGCTGCGGATCTGCCTCGCGCACATGCGCGATCACAGCGATGCGAAGATCGAGCTGCCGAAGCGCGATCTCGCGGAGCACCTCGGCACATCCGGGCGACACCTCAACCGCGTGCTGAAGGCGCTGGTCGCACGCGGCGCGATCGAGCTCGCGCCCGGGCAGATCCGCAGCGTCGATGAACGGGTCGCCCGCCGCATCGTGGAGGACGAAGCGACCCATCTGCCGTGAATGCCGCGGATCCGGCGGTCAACGGACGATCGTGGCGCAGCAGACGCCGGCGGAGGCGTCGCAGGACATGCCGCCCGGGCAGTCGGCGTCGTCGAGGCAGCCGATCGGCGTGCTGAGCTCGCGGTGGTTGTGGCTCGACGGCGCGGTGGCCTGACCGACGGTCTCGGGCGTCTCGGGTGCATCGGGCGTCTCGGGCGCATCGGGCTCGCAGGTGCTCGAAGCGGGCGCCGGAGCCTGCGGCGACCGCACCCGGCACGACGAGGGAGGAGCACAGTCGGCCGGCCCAACGCCCGCTGGCACCTGGCCGATGGTCGTTCGCGCGGCCGCGGCCGGGGCGAGGCTCGGCTGACCGCGGGCCTCGGCGGCGAACGCATCGGCGGCTGCGCGCACGCGGGCGCGGCGCTCGGCACGACCGGTCTCGATGTCTTCCGTGCGCTGCAGCTGCGACGCCGCGAGATCGCGCTGGCGCAGCTGCTCGATGCGGCGCTGTGCATTCGCGTGGCGCTGCGCGAGGAGCACCGATTGGTGATCGACCTCGGCCAGGAGTGACTCGGTGTGAGAGGCGCCCGGGATCACTGCGATGAGCAAGGCGCGCCGCCGCTCGAGCTCGACGACGAGCGCAGCGTGCTGCTGGCGCTCGCGCGCGAGCTCTGCATCGTAGCGCGCGTTGATCGTCGAGACGCGCTGGGTATGGGCGCGGTCGTAACGAGCAGTGCTGAAGCAGCTCACACACGCGATGAAGACTGCAACAACCACCCCACGATTGTGCATTTGCGAAATGTACTGCTTGTGAATCGATTGTGGGGTTCGAGTGGGGTAGTGCTGCGTGCACTACCCACTGCCGATCGGTGCTGGTCACTGCGGCTGCCATCGCGCGCCCGATCGAGCAGGTTCCGCAATGTGACAACGATGTCGCCGCCGCGACGGCTACCGTCACGCGAGCGCGACACGCGTCGATCGAGCCACGCCCCGACAACGCGCGATTACGGCTCGCACGAGACTCGCTGAACGAACGCGCGCACGCGTCCGCGATCGACCGCCCTGTGCGATCGTGACCGCGAGCGTGGACGTTGCTCACGCTGCCAAATCGGTAAGACCAATCATCCACAGCGCGAAGACTCGCGCGAGCTGGCTGCGGCGCGTCAGCCTTCGCCGCAGCAATACGCTTCACGTAGGCCGTTGTCGGGCCGCAGGTGGACGCTCCTGACCTCTCCAGAGGCCTCCAGGTGTCCAATCCTGAGGACAGCGTGGCTCCGGAGCGTCCGCGGTGGAGGACAAAAGCGGCCACTCGTGGAACCCGGCAGCGCCGCGCTTCCTCATCCAAGCGTCGATTTCGACTCGGTATCGATCGATACTCGCCGTCCGATGCCCGACGACGGTTCTTCACGTGAGGATAGCCTCGCAAGCGAGCGAGACTTTTATCGCCGACTGCTCGATCTCGGAGGAAAGGAGGAGATCGAGCCCCTGCTGGGGGAGGCGCTCGCCCTGATCGTGGAGGTGACAGGGGCGAGCACGGGGTACCTGGAGCTGTATGACGATGAAGCCAATGGTCCGAGATTTTGGAAGGGATTCCGGTGCACGGACCGCGAGGTAGCGTCGATCCGGGAGTCGATCTCACGCGGGATCATCGCGCGCGCGATCGGCGAAGGCCGGACGATCGAGACGCCGTCTGCTTCGCTCGATGAACGATTTTCGGGCCTGCGGAGCGTGCGGCAACACGCGATTCAAGCCGTGCTGTGCGCGCCGGTTGGCGTGCAGCCGCCGATCGGCGTGATTTACCTGCAAGGTCGAACACGTCCGGGGACTTTCACACCCGTGGATCGCGAGCGCGCAGAGCTATTCGCGCGCCAGCTCGCACCGCTGGCCGATCGGCTCGTCCGACATACTCATCATGACCATATCGATTACACACGTGAGGTTCGCGAGCGGCTGCGCTGTCCGGAAATCATTGGCAGGTCGAACGCGTTGGCTCAGCTCCTGCACTCTGCATCGCACGTGGCGCCGCTCGATGTCGACGTGCTGATCACCGGTCCCTCGGGGACCGGCAAGTCGATGCTCGCGCGCGCGATCCATCAAAATAGCCCGCGCTCGACGGGGCCGTTCGTGGAGCTCAACTGCGCCGCGATTCCCGAGGCGCTGATCGAGAACGAGCTGTTCGGTGCCGAGCGCGGCGCGCACTCGACGGCAACGCGCAAGGTCACCGGCAAGGTCGCGGCGGCAGAAGGTGGCACGCTGTTCCTCGATGAGATCGCCGAGCTGACGGCGGGCGCGCAGGCAAAGCTGCTGCAGCTGCTCGAGACGCGTGAGTATCACTCGCTCGGCTCGACCACCTCGATTCGCGCCGATGTCCGGATCCTGAGCGCCACCAATGCCAAGCTCGAAGAACGGGTATCGGCAAAACAATTTCGCGAGGATCTGTATTACCGAATGCACGTGGTCCCGCTGGAAGTTCCTGGGCTCGGCGAGCGGCGCGACGATATCCCCGAGCTGGTCGAGCACTTCTGCGCCGAATCCTGCAAGCGCCACCGGTTGCCCCTGCTCGCCGTCTCGCGCCGCGCGCTCGCCGCGTGCCGCGACTCGCTCTGGCCCGGCCACACCCGCCAGCTCGCGCACGCGATCGAGGCCGCGGTGATCCGCGCGCATGGCGAGCGCTCGACGACGCTGCACGAGCATCACATCTTTCCCAAGGTGTCGCGCGACGAGCAGGAAGTCCAGACGCTGCAGCAGGCGACGCGTCAGTTCCAGCGCCGCCACGTGCTCGAGGCGCTCGAGAAGAACGACTGGAATGTCACCGAGACCGCGCGCCAGCTCGATCTGGCCCGGTCGCACCTCTACAACCTGATCAACGACTTCGAGCTGCGCCGCGACGGCGGCAAATCGGATCACAAACCCGACGGAAAGGACAAACCTCGCGCATGACCAAAGTGACGTTCTACGGATCGCCGGCCTGGGTCGGCGCCATCCACGGTCTGACTGTCTGCGACTTCTGGAACAGCGACCCCGCCCAGCTCAACTGGGACCGCTCGCTGCTGAACACGGTGGACCTGGCGAAGACGCCGTCGGCGGCGCTCGCGGGCCGCATCAAGTCGTCGCAGATCGAGGTCGATGACCACACGGGAAACGGCGGGCGGACCACGATCGGCCCGCTGTGGCCGAACGGGACGACGATCGGCGCCTGCTGGATCTCCGATCAGCTGCTCGGGAAGACGGTCAACAAGGCCCGCCCACCGGTCGCGAACGGCAATGCCTACGAGTACATGACGATCCAGTACTTCGACGGCGAGCAGCACAATCGCCGGTTTCACGGTTTTCACGCCAACGTGTCACAGGTCAATGGCGGATTATCGCTCGTGCAGATCTGGAGTCCGGGTACCGGGAATACCGGTGCTGCGCCCGCCGGAACCTGGTGGCTCGATCTGGCGGCCACTGCCGAGCCGAGCACACCTGCACTCTCGGTCGGCAAGCCGGGCGCACTGTTCCTCGAGATCGCGACGGTCCGCCACCTGACGACGTTCGAGGTCAAGCTTCCCAAGGTCCAGGGCGCGGTCGCACTCTGAGCGCATCCATGGAGCTGTACCGCGAGTTGTTGTCGCGTCCCGGTCTGTCTGCGGTCTCGGCGACGTGCGACCGGGAGCTCGACCGCATCGCGCAGATCATCCGGCCGAGTGTTCGCATTCACGACCGCACAGACCTCGAAGCGCTTCTCGGCCGGCTACTTGAAGCGGCCGAGGAGGACGCGCCCGCCGCGCCCAGGACGCTCGACCTGATCGGTCACTCCACGCAGGGGTCGCTGCTGCGGCTCGGAGACTGGGTGATCGACGGCACCAGCACGCGCGTGAAGGCGTTCTTCCGCGGCCTCGCCGAGCACGACGTGATGTCGCGACTCGGGATCCGCGCGCTTCGGTTACTGGGATGCAATAGCGCCGGCGCCGGGCTCGGCGAATCCACGATGACGACACTCGCTGCCATCCTGGGTATCGAGGTACAGGGGACGACCCATCTGCTCCACGAATGTCACTACGACGCCGGGGGGTTTCAGGCCATCTGGGACTTCATGCTCGTGTCCTCGAAGGACCTGCAGCTCTCGGCGACCACGAACGCCGCGATGCCCGACACCGCGCGATGGCCGCGCACGCTCGACATCGATGCGCTGCCCGCGCTGCGACTCGGGCTGCACCCTGCACCGTGGCCCCAGCGCCTCGCCAGCGCGAGCGCGATGCGCCAGATCCTCGCGCTGATCCGCCGCAACGCCGGCGCTCGGATGCCCGGGCTGATCGCGTTGCCGAGCTGCGAGCTCGCACTGCCATCGGCGATGCGCGGTGCGTATCACTTCCTGCACGTGCTGTTCGATGGTGCGTTCGTGCGCTGCTTCCCCGACGGCGTCGACGTGCCCGGCGTCGTGTACCCGGTCGACGATGCGCCGGGGCTGCACCGGATCGTCCACGAGCTGCCGCTCGTCGACCTCAGTCGCTGACGGTGCACCGCATCCCGAGGTCGAACAGCGCCTGCGACTCTCCGCGCGCATTCTCGGGTGCCATGAAGTCGAGGATGTCGACGCCCTCGCCGCCGAGCACGCTGCCGCCGCGGACGATGCGCGTCCCCGGAACCGAGCCACGAGACGATGTCCATTCGCGGACGTTGCCGGTGAGGTCGAGGACGCCATACGGGCTGACGTCTCCCGGGTGGCTGCCGACATCGGAAGCGAAATCGTCGACATCGAGCTGTGCCAGCCGCTGGGGATCGCCGACCACACCCCAGGGCAAGTTGCGGCGCGGCATCGGGTTCGGGGTGCCGTCGGGGAGTTGCTCGCCGCCGCGCATCGCCTTGACCCATTGGTGCGAGGTCGGCAGCTGCTTGCCGAGGTATCGGCAATACGCATACGCCTGGTGCCAGTTGATCCCGCTGACCGGACGTGCGGGATCGCCGGCGTGGCTGGCGGTGAGGACCAGGGGATAGACCGGTGCACCGATGTCGGTGAGCTCCGCCATCGCGGCCAGCTCCGCGTAGGCTGCATTGGTCACCTCGGTCCGGTCGATGCGATACGCGGGCAGCGCGATGTGCTGCTCCTCGCGCGTCACCGGATCGCGGTCCTCGGCCGCGGCCTTCGAGGGCGGATCGCCCACGCCGCCGTAGATGAACGGGCCGGCGGGGATCGCGATCGTACCTGCGAGGGTCGCATCGCAGGTCGGAATGCGAATGTGGAGCCTGGCCTCGTCGGCCTCGCGCTTCGCGTATCCGGGCAGATGCTGCAGCGGAACGATCGATGGCTTGCAGGGGCCCCGCGCGACCACGAGGAAGGCCTTGCCGCCCGGCGCCTCGACGTGCTCGACCAGCGCGTTGCCTTCGACCTGGGGCGTGCCGCGGACCATCTCGTCCTCGGGGACGACGTCGCCGTGGTCGTCGGTGCCGACGAAGCGATGCAGCTCCCAGCGCAGCGCGAGCTTGGCCGGATCGACGGGCTTCGTGGCCTGCTGCGTCGGGTCCCAGTCGAACGGCTCGAGGTGGAGGATGAAGCGTCCGAGGTCGAGGCGGCGGCGGCGCGCTTCGACGCGGTTGTGGTAGAGGGCCACGCCCGCGACGATCGCGAGCAGGCAGGTGAGCGACGCGAGGACGGAGAGCTGGCGGCGCAGCATCAGGCGCGAGCGGGCGACCAGCAGGCTCGGCGTCCAGGGCTCGTCGGTGGTGCGCCGCTTCCACTCGGCATCGAGCTCGGCGATCGCGTCCTCGTGGCGGCGCAGCTCGCGCAGCTCGCGGAAGCTGAGCAGGCTCGGCGCATCGGCGCGCGAGCGGCGCAGGTGGTAGCGGACCAGCTCCACGGCCTGGCGGCGGGCGAGGTCGCGCGCGGCGATCCAGGCGCGGACGCGCGGGACCAGGCTGTCGTGGGCGAGCTCCCAGCTCGGCTCGCCGTCGTCGCCGCGCACGCGGACCAGCAGGCCGCGCGAGCGCAGGACCTCGAGCACCATGGTGACGCGATCGACGTCGCCGACCATGGCGATCAGCTCGGACTCGGGGCGCATCGCGCGCTCGTGGGTGGCGGTGACCAGGGCGACGAACAGCGCGCGCGCGATCTGGTCGCTGCCGTCGGCCAGCTCGGAGTCGAGGACGCGCTCGAGGTGCTCGCCGACGATCGCGTCGAAGCCGCCGAGGCGCTTGTAGTGGGCGAGCGTCAGGGTCGCGTCGTTGGGCCCGAGCTCCTCGTAGAGCACCGAGCACGCGAGCTGCAGATGGGGCGGGAAGACGGCCGGCGCGGTCCCCCAGCCCATCTCGGGGCCGATCGCGCTCGCGGCGCGCTGCAGATCGGCGAGCAGCGCATCGAGGAGGTCGGCCGCGATGGTGAGGCGCGCTTCGGTGAGGGGCCCGATGATCGCGGCGCGCGCGCCGGCCGGGCCCAGCGGCGGCAGCCGCACCAGCGGGATGCCCGGATCGAGCGCCTGGGCCGGCGCGAGCAGGCGGGCGAGGTGATCCTCGCGGATGCAGAGCACGACGGCGACGTCGGCCTGGGCCGGCCAGTCGGCGAAGCCGAGGACGTCGCGCACGAAGCCCTGGTCGCCGAGGGCGGCCTCGACCTGATCGAGGATCAGCACGAGCTTGCCGCCGCGCTGGCGATGCCAGCTCGCGACCGCGGAGGCGATCGAGGGGGCCGCGGCGGGCTCGCTCGAGCTGCTTGCGGTGGCGGCGCCCGAGGTGCTTGCCGTCGACGTACTCGCAGTGGTCGCGCTGTCCGTCGCTGCGCCGGCGGCTACGGCGGTGATGGCCTGGGCGCGCAGGGTGTGGGCGTCGGCCGCCGGCGCGGCGTCGGACCAGATCGCGGCGGCGAGAGCGGGCGCGCAGTCGGGCCGGCAACGCAGGTAGACCGGGCGCACGCCGAGCGCCTCGAGGCGAGGCACGAGCCCCGCCCGGAGCAGCGACGTCTTGCCGGTGCCCGACGGCGCGGTGTAGATGACGCTGCGCCGGTAGAGGGCGTGCTGCGTGATCTCGGCGAGATCGACCTCGCGGCCGTAGAGGCGGCCGCGATCGTCCTCGGTGAGCGGCGCGAGCTGGCGAAACGGCGCCGCGGGCGATGCGGTGTGCGGGCCCGACGGTGCGGCGGCGCCGGTGAGCGCCGACGACAGCTCGCGCGCGGTCGCATAGCGCTTGCCCGGATCGAGCTCGAGGGCGCGCTCGAGAACGGCGCGCAGGTCGAGATCGGCGATCCCCTCGAGCGGCGGTGCCACCGTGCTCATGTTGGGCCGCTTCCAGCCGGTGAGCAGATAGACCAGCACGAGCGCGGCGGAGAACAGGTCGGAGCGCGCGTCGACACGGCCGAGGTGGAGCTGCTCCGGGGCCATGTACGCGGGTGTGCCGCCGGCGGACTCGGAGGTCTGATCGGGGGCGCGCAGTCGTGCGAGGCCGAAGTCGACCAGCACGACGCGCTCGTTGCCGTCGCGCGTGACGACGATCGCGTTGGCCGGCTTGACGTCGGCGTGGACCAGGCCGGCGTCGTGGGCCGCGCCGAGCCCCGCGAGCAGCTGGCGCACCAGCTCGACGGCGCGTGCGCGCGGCAGGGGCGCGGCGTCGCCGACGATCTGGAGGTCGCGGCCGTCGAGCAGCTCCATCGCGTAGAACAGCCGGCCATCGTGGGTGATGTCGGCCTGGTGAATGCGCACGACGTTGGCGCAGTCGATGCGGCCGACGCTGCGGATCTCGTGCACGAACAGGCGGCCGTCGTCGGAGGCCGGGTCGATGTCGGCGTGCAGGACCTTGACCGCGACGTCGCGCTCGACCGCGAGCTGGCGCGCGCGGTAGACGGTGCCGAACGTGCCACGCGCGACGACCGAATCGACGCGGAACCGGCCGGGCAGCACGGTGCCGGACAGGTTGTCCTCGTGATCGGTGCCGCGCGGGCGAGTCGCGCGCATCGAGAGCTGCGAGCGCCGCACGTCCCACAGGCCGGCGAGCGGCGGCGGCTGCGCGAGGGTCTCCGAGCTGTCGGATGACTGCACCGCCGCGCCGGTGTGGCGCGCCAGATAGCCCGATACGCTCGCCATGGTCACCGTGCCGGTGCGCGGATCGAGCGCGTCGCCGCACAGCGCGGTCAACAGCGTGCCGACGATCGCGTGGGCGTCGTCGTCCGAGCGCGCCACCGCGACCGCGTGCATCGCCCGGTGGGTGGTGAGCGACCACAGCCAGCTCGCGGCGTCGCCGCCGTCGTCACTGCGCGCCGAGACCACGGCGACCAGCTGCTCGGCGCGCGCGCCGCGCAAGCGATCGCGGATCCAGCGCAGCGGCAGCGTCGCGTCCTCGGGGTACTCGCGCGCGCGCCCACCGGTGATCAGCGCCGGCTCGCCGCCGATCATGAGGATCGAGCCGACGAGCACGAGCATCACGGTGCGCGCCGGATCGCCGGCGAGCTCGTCGAGCTGCTGCTTGAGCGTGACGCGATCGGGGGCGTGAGGCTCGCCCGGCTTGGCGGCGAGCCGGCGGATCTGCCAGCCCGCGCCGGTCGCGAGCAGCGCCTCGCCGATCCGGCCGAGCGTCGTGAGCGCCGCGGCATCGAGCACGTCGAACGCGCCGTGCGCAGCGATCAAGAGCGCCGTTCCCTCCGGGCGGCGGGATGCCATGCCGGGCGATGCTACGCCAACCGACGGGGCCGGCGCTCGGTCAGTGGCGACCGGCCGC
>DATIPJ010001102.1:0-2665 GCA_035472155.1 Kofleriaceae bacterium | reverse complement strand
CTGCCAGGTGGGGAAGTCGGCGATGACGAATTCGATCTCGCGGCCGGCCCGCTCGTGCGTCATCGCGTCGATGACGCGTTGCGCGAGATCGCCGAAGCGCACCGGCGTCTTGTGCAGGGGCTGCCGGTTCAGCTGCGACAGTCGCAACAGGTCGGTGATCAGCCGGTCCATGTGCGCGGCGCCGGCGTTGACGTTCTGCAGCAGCCGCTTGCCTTCGTCACCGAGGCCCGTCGCGTGCTCGGAGAGCAGCGCCTGCGTGAAGACGGCGACCGCGCGCAGCGGCGCGCGCAGGTCGTGCGAGACCGAGTAGCTGAACGCCTCGAGCTCGTGGTTGGCGCCCTCGAGCGCCGCGGTCCGCGCCGCCACGCGCCGCTCGAGCGTCGCGACGAGCACGGCGTTGTCGATCGCGAGCCCGGCGCGGTCGGCAACCTCCTGGGCGAACCGCTGATCGTCGAGCGTGTAAGGCTGGTCGGGCGTATCGCGCAGAAGGCTCACCACGCCGATCGTGCGCTCGCGCGAGCGCAGCGGCAGCGTGAGCAGGCTCGACGGCCCCAGCCGGTCGATCAGCGGACGAAATGCCGGCAACAGCTCGTTGACGCGGTCGGACGTGATCATCGGGATCAGGATCGCCTGCCCCGACGCGGCGACCCGCCCACCGACGCCGTCGCCCACGCGCTGCCGCACGGTGCCGATCACCTCGCGCCCGATCACGAGCCGCTCGGGGTCGGCGTGATAGAAGTTGTCGGCGGGCTCGAGCCACACGCCGTCGTCGCTGATCAGGCGGATTCCGCATCCGCCGCCGATCGCCTCCGCGAGCCGGCGCGCGGCGAGCTCGAGCACCAGCTTGGCATCGCCCGACGCCGCCGCCAGCTCGTGCGCCGTGCGCGCCAGGAGCTCGAGCCGCGCAGAGCTGGCCTCGAGCGCCGCCCGCGCGCGCACCTCGGTCAGCGACGCGCTCACCAGCTCCGCGGTGCGCTCGGCCACGCGCTCCTCCAGCTCGTCGCGCGACTGCCGCAGCGCCGCGTCGTCGCGCTCGATCCGCTCGGCCATCGCGTTGAAGCTCGCGCACAGCCGGCCGAGCTCATCGCCCCCCACGATCGGCACGCGCGCCGATAGATCGCCGCTCGCGATCACGCCGGTCGCGGCCGACAGCGACACCACGGGCCGCAGGATCACCGCCGCCAGCCCGAGCCCGACGGCGAACGCCAGCGCCATGATGACGACCGCCAGGATCGCCTTGTCGCGCGTCATCACCGCGACCTGCTCGTCGAACGCGCGCTCGGGCAGCAGGTAGAACACCGTCCACGGCACGGTTCCGAGCCGGCGCGCAACGCCGTAGCTCCAGGCGTCGTCGATCGGCGAGGCGCCGCGAAACAGCGTGCCGTCGAGAGCTGGCGCCCGCGCGCGCACGAACAGCTCCGGGAACGCGCGCACATCGTCGATGAATCGCGTGGTCTCCGACCCGAAGCGCCGCGCGTTGATCATCCGCGCGCGCTCGTCGGCCTCCAGCGCCCCCGCCGGGTGGAACACGACCTCGTTGTCGGACGTGTGCGCCAGCCGGATCCCGTGCGCGTCGAGCACCACCGCCGAGCTGCCCGGCCCGACCAGCTCGTTCGAGCCCCGCACCAGGTCCCACAGCGCCGAGGCGCGGATCCACATCACCGTCAGCCCCACGACGGCCCCGTCGTCGAACACCGGCGCGAGATACGCGATCACCGGCACCGTATCCAGCACCGCCTCGGCGACGTGGATATCGGAGATCGTCGGTGCGCCCTGCAGCGCCACCCGCACGTAGCCGCGATCGGCGAGCTGCCGGCCCTCCATCCGCCGATCGCTCGCGAGCACGACCTTGCCGGCGCGGTCGAGCACGCTGACCGCCCGCAGATTCAGATCGCTCGCCACGTGCGCGGCGATGATCTCGCGGACCGCCCTGTCCGCGGTTGCCGCATGCGCGTCCTCGGCGCTCCTCCCGGACACCAGCCCGACCACCACGGGAAGCCGCGCGAGCTTGGTCGTCGACATGCCGTACGCGCGGTGGAACACGTCGAGCTCGGTCTGCAGGTGGTCGGCGTGAACCGCGAGCAAGTCCGCGGCGTTGGTACGCAGCCTCACGCGCGCCGCGCGAATGTCGAGCACCGTGGCCACCGCCAGGGGCACGAGCGACGCTGCCACCACAAGCGCGATCAGCTTGCGCCGAACCGACCAGTCGGTGAAGCGAAACGCCTTGCGGAGCGAAACCACACCCCATCTCCTCTGCAATACCGGCCGGTTCATCGTGTCACGTGCGTCTGCCGCGCCCTGCGGCGCACCGGGGCTTCTCGCCACGGTCTCACGACTGCCGCAGGGTGCCAATCCCCGCGACGTGCCCCATCAGAAAGCTCCTTCCATCGGGGCGGGGGGTGGACTAGCTTGCGAACGACTCCCATGAACGAACCCGACCCCAAGCTGACCCGTTCCGACGCTGCCTGGCTCGACGCGCACTGGATGCCATTTACCGGCAACCGCCAGTTCAAGGCGAATCCGCGCATGTTCGTCGCAGCCGAAGGCGCCTATTACACCGATGCCGAGGGCCGCAAGGTCCTCGACGGCCTCTCGGGCTTATGGTGCTGCGGCCTGGGCCACGGGCGGCGCGAGATCACCGAGGCGATCAGCCGCCAGGCTGCCA
>DATIPJ010001101.1:0-12404 GCA_035472155.1 Kofleriaceae bacterium | reverse complement strand
CGGAGATCAGCATTGCGAGTTTCAACTTGGTCAACATGGATTCCTCCGATGTGACGCAATCGCAACTCGCGTGCCGATGATAACTATGCGAATCACAGTGACAGGGCGTGATCGCCGCTGCCAAATTCGCAGTGCATCGCTGCAGAACGCGCTTGACCCTCACGCGGCGTGAGGCCGCACGGTGCATCCACGAGGACCCGATGGCATTCACGGTAGGAGACATTTCGCGACGGACCGGCGTGACGGTGCGCGCCCTGCACCACTACGACGACGTCGGGCTGGTCAAGCCCTCGCAGCGCAGCGCAGCCGGCTACCGGCTGTACGGCGACAGCGACGTGCTGCGGCTCCAGCAGGTGCTGGTGCTGCGCGAGCTCGGCGTACCGCTCGACGAGATCGCGGGCGTGCTCGACCGCGCCGGCGATCGCGCGGCGCTGCTGCGCAGTCATCGCGAGGCGCTGGTCGAGAAGCGGGGGCGGATCGACGCCCTGGTGGCGGCTGTGGATGCCGCGTTGCGGGTGCTCGAGGAAGGTAACCAGAAGATGCGTCCGGAAGACTTCAAGCAGATGTTCGATGGCTTCAATCCTGAGGAATACGAAGAGGAGGCCCGCCAGAAGTGGGGCAATACCTCCGCATACAAGGAATCGGCTCGGCGAACTGCTCAGTACGGTAAGCCCGACTGGGAGGAGATCAAGCGTGAATCCGAGGACATCAATACCCGGTTGCGCGACCTGATGCGGCAGGGCGCGGCGCCCGCGGATGCCGCGGTGCAGGCCGCGGTGGCCGACCACAGGGCGCACATCACCCGCTGGTTCTATCCGTGCTCGAGGGAGATGCACCACGGGCTCGCCGCCATGTACATCGCCGACCCGCGGTTCACCGAGAACCTCGACAAGGTGGCACCCGGCTTTGCCAGGTTCCTGCACGACGCCATCGCG
The DNA here is from genome assembly GCA_035472155.1 of Kofleriaceae bacterium. Lineage (GTDB taxonomy): Bacteria > Myxococcota_A > Polyangia > Haliangiales > Haliangiaceae > JABFXX01. The sequence goes on along the minus strand of DATIPJ010001101.1, from coordinate 11,469 downwards.
GCGAGCTAGCCATCCGTGTATCCGCTCGGGGCGGCGGATCAGCAGTGCGAACGGATGCGAGATCTGGAACCGGGAAGGCGGCGCGAAGCATCAGACAAATGCCGATGGTGCGCTATCCTCCGCCGGTGGCGAGTGATCCGAAGGGTGACGAGCTGGGGCGTACGGCAACCGATGCCGCAAGCCTGAGCGCGCCCGCCCAGCCCGCGGAGTCGCTCGGTCCGAGCGTCGGACGTTACCGCCTCGAGCGCGAGCTCGGCGCCGGCGCCATGGGCGTGGTGCACGCGGCGTTCGATCCGGATCTCGAGCGGCGGATCGCGCTCAAGGTGCTGCGGGTCGCCGCGCCCGGCGCGCACGCCAAGGATCGGCTGTTGCGCGAGGCGCGGGCGATGGCGCGGCTCGCGCATCCCAACGTCGTCACCGTGCACGAGGTCGGGACGACGAACGGGCGCGACTACATCGCGATGGAGCTGATCCAGGGCGAAACGCTGGCCGAGTGGCTGCGCTCCGAGGACCGGCGCTCGGTCGATATCGTCGCGGCGTTCATCGCGGCGGGGCGCGGGCTGGCGGCCGCGCATGCGGCGGGCATCGTGCATCGCGACTTCAAGCCGCACAACGTGCTGCGCAACCGCGACGGCCGGATCGTCGTCACGGATTTCGGGCTGGCGCGCGAGGCGCAGGGCGAGCTGCCGATGCACCTCGAGACCACGCTGCCGCTGCCGTCGCGCTCCGCGACTGCGAGCGGCACGCCGAGCTCGCTCGCCGGCATCACGCTGACCGGTTCGCTGCTCGGCACCCCGGCGTACATGGCCCCCGAGCAATGGTCGGGCGGGGCGGTGACCCCGGCGACCGATCAGTTCGCGTACTGCGTGGCGCTCTGGGAGGCGCTCGCCGGGGAGCGGCCGTACCGCGGGCCCACGCTCGACGAGCTGCGCGCGCAGGCCGCGCTCGGCCCGGTTGCGCTCGACGCGCGCAAGATCCCGCGCCGGCTGCGGTCGATCCTGCGCCGCGGGCTCGACCCCGACCCGTCGCGGCGGTGGCCGAACATGGATGCGCTGCTCGCGCGGCTGGTGCGCGTCGAGCGGCGGCCTGCGATCGCGGTGGCGATCGCCTTCGGCGCGCTGGTCGCTGCGGCCGTGCTGATCATCGCGGTGCGCGGGCGCGACCAGGTGGTGGCCGCGCCGATGTGCGAGCCGCCTGCGCTCGATCCCGATGCGGTGTGGTCGGCCAACGTGCGCGGGGAGCTCGCGCGCCAGACCGTGGCTGCGGCGGCGCTCGACGTCGAGATCGGGGCATGGCGAACCGCGCGTGCCGAGGCGTGCCGGGTGGCGCCCGCCGTGCGCGCGCCGCGGCTGGCGTGCCTCGACGGCGTGCTGGCGCGGATCGACGCGGTCGCGCGAGGGGCGCGCGCGGTCCCCGGCGATCACCATATCGACGCCGGCGCGCTGCTGATCGATCCGTTCGTGTGCGAGCTGTCGCCCGCGCCGCGCCTGGTCGCGAGCGCGTCGCCCGAGTTTCGCGAGGTCGTGACCGCATGGCTCGCGCACACCGCGACGGCCGTGCCGCTCGACATCGCGACTGTCAATGCGCTCGTCGTCAAGGTCGCCGCCGACCCGTGCGCGTCGTCGCTCGCGCACCTCCTGGCCGCCGACAGCCGGCAATCGATCGGCGAGCGCCGCAGGCACCTCGATGAGGCGCAGCAGGACGCCGAGCGCTGCGGCGACGATCGGCTGCGCGCCGAGACGGCGCTCGCCGCGGCACAGCACATGATCGGCAACGAGTGGTTGAGCGAGGGCGTGACCGCGAAGCTGCGGCTCGCCGACGCGGCGGTCCACCGGGTCGCCCAGCGCGATCTCACGGCGCAGGTCGATCTGATCCGCTGTGCGATGGCGCGGCGCGCCGAGAACATCGACGAGGCCTTCGCGCGTGCCGACGCCGCGATGGAGGGCTTCGCCGCGCGCGGGCGGATCCGCGCCGAGCTGCGCGCCGGGCTCACCGTGCTGCGGCTGCGCGAGGTCCGCGCCACGCCGGCCGACCTCGAGGCGATCTCGAGCTCGGTCCGCTCGTGGCGGGTGCGCGCGGTCGCCGAGCTCGGCGAGGGCGACGAGATCGTCCGCCAGCTCGATGCGCGCGCCGCCGAGTGGGCGTTCTCTCACGGCGACGTCACGGGTGCGCACGCGCAGTTCGAACGCCTGCAGCGCCCGTTTCCCAACGAGAAGAGCCGCAAGCTGAGCGGCACGGTCGTCGATCAGCGCGGCAAGCCCGTGCCCGGCGCCACCGTGACCGCGGGCTGGTCGCTGCTCGGCGACTCGATCGGCGCGGTGACCGACTTCCGCCGCGACGATTCGATCCGCAGCGCCAAGACCGACGCCGGCGGCCGGTTCGAGATCCCCGACGCCGCCGAGGACGCGATCGCGATCGCGCAGCTCGGCGTGCTGCGCTCGTCACCGGCGCCGGGCACCGACAACATGCGGCTCGAGCTCGGGCCGACCAGCCGCATCGAGGGCAAGGTCGCCCTCGCCGGCGCGCCGCCGACCAACACCTACGTCGTGGTGAGCGACGTCGGCGGCCCGATGATCGTTCGCTACGCCCTGATCGCCCCCGTCGCCGCCGACGGCTCGTTCGCGATCGACGGCGTGCCGCGCCGCCAGGTCCGCGTGTTCGCCGAGGTCGAAGGCCTCCACGAGAGCGTGCTCGGCGGCGCGAACGTCACCGTCCGCGAGCCCATCGTGCGCGGCGTGGCGCTGTCGCGCGCCACCTCGAGCCGCGTCGTCCACGTGCTCGTCCGTAACCAGGTCAGTATGCGCATGACCAACGCGCAGGTCATCGTACTTCCGGGCAAGCTGTCCTCGATGAGCGCCCTCGCCCTCAACCAGCAGTTCCGCAGCGGCAGCGTTCGCATGGCGCGCCAGCTCGAGGGCGAGCACGCCCCCAAGCCGGTCGTCGCCGCCGCCCGCGCGGGCGATCTGTTCGCAACCATGACCGAAGTCCCCGAGGGCACCGCAAGCGCATGCGCCCTCGGCCTCCCCGACCTCTCCGACCAGGAGCTCGAGCGCAAGCTGCTCTCCCACCTCGATCGGCTGCAGATGAGCTGCGTACCCATCCCCGCACACAGCGACCTCGTCGTGATCGAGGTCCCGCCCCTGCCGCGCCTCGACTGACCCTCGTCGCCGCCGCAGCCTCAACAGCATGCGCGGGTAGCGGGGTGGACCGTGTCCCATTTCGGTGCGCGAGGTCCCGTCGACGCCTCGGCAGAGATAGACGCGGACTCGCAGTCACCCGTTGTAGCGGGCGGGGCTCCGTCGGCGTGCGCGCGTGCGGGCGCCGACGAGCGGAACGGTCTGCAGTGCATGCAGCAGGAACTCGGCAGCGGTTAGGCGCCGGGCGTGCGGAGGCCGGGGCCGTCGACGATGCGGTCGTGCTCGGGGGTTTCGCCGAGGCGGATCAGGGCGGCGGCGAGGAGCTCGCCGGTGGTGGAGCGGTACTTGTCGCGCAGCTTCTTGCCGCCGAGGGCGCCGGCGAATGCGAGGAGGCCGTCGCCGATGACGGCGAAGCTGCGCTCGCCGGTGCGCGGATCGTCGCGCTCGCCGGTGATGAGCGAGGGGCGGGCGATGACCCAGGGCAGTCCGGCGGAGGTGACGGCCTGTTCGGCGCGGCCGCGGGCGGCGAGGTACGCCGAGCGGGCCGAGGGGTCCGCGCCGATGCTGGAGAGATAGATGATGCGCGGCCGGAGGCCGGAGGCGACGGCGGCGTCGACCGTGAGCTTGGTGAGGCCGAAGTCGATCGCCTCGTAGATGTTGCCGGCGACGCGGTCGGTGCGCGCGCGCGACCGCGTGGTGCCGATGAGGATGTAGATCTGCGCCGGCTGGGCGGCGCGGAATCGGGCGGTGAGGGCGGCGGCGTCCCAGGCGGTGGTGTCGACGGCAGCGCCGAGGGCGTCGAAGCGCTGCTGCCAGTCGGCGAGCTGCTTCGAATCCGGGCGGACGTGCGCGATCGCGTTCTGGCCGCGCGCGCACAGCTGGCGAACCACCTCGCGGCCGACGAGGCCGGTGGCACCGAGGACGAACGCGGTCACACGCCGCTCATCGGCCGAGCGCGGACTGCATGCGCGCGCGCAGCGGCTCGACGACGGTCGGGTCCTTGATGTTGATGACCGGCTCGGTGTCGTACTGCTCCCAGAACACCGCGGCGTGGAGGTCGGCCGGCACGCCGAGCGCCTCGCGGATGCGCTTGACCTCCGGGACGAAGCCGCGGTCGATGAGCGGGATGATCGTGCCCGTGATCGTTCCGGTGAGGCCGCAGATGAAGATCACGACGTTCTTGGGCGTGAAGCCGCCCGCCGGCAGGCCCATGCGGCTCTCGAGGTCGGTCAGGCGCGCGCCCTCGAAGAACGCCTCGACGCGGCCGGTGTCGCCCTTCCAGTCGGGCGCTTCTTTTGGACGGCTCACCGTGCCCCAGTACTTGAGGCCGTTGCGCTCGACCATCTGCATGAGCTCGTCGCGATAGCCGAGGTCGGCCGGGTACGACGCGCCGTGCAGGAGCACCCACTTCGAGAGGTCGGCGTTCGGGTTCCGGCGCAGCTCGCTGCGCACCATGCTGAGGAACGGCGCCGAGCCGGTGCCGGCGGCGACCATCACGCGCTGCCGCGGATCGTCGAGGCCCACGGTGTCCTTGACCGTGAACACGCCGGCCGCGACCGCGCGCATGTACATGCGGTCGCCGGCCTTGACCTTCCAGATCAGGTGGGTGAGCGGATTCTCCGACTCGGGCTTGGAGACCCAGCGGATGTAGAACTCGATCGGCCCGTTGTCCTCCGGCGCCGAGGCGATCGACATCGAGCGCCGCACCGAGCCGAGCTCGGGCTTATCGGCGTTGTTCATGCCGAGCACGCAGTACTGCCCGGGCGTGAACCACGGGCGCTGGGCGGGCGGCTGATCGGGGGTGACCCGAAACAAAGTGAGCGCGTCGGTGATATCGACGCGCTCGGTCAGCGTCGCGTTGTACTCGAGAGGCTTGGCCATGCGCCGCGACGCTAGCACGCCAACCCGATGTCTGCGCAACGCCCGTCATGGTGATCGTGAACACGATCGCGGACGCGAATGGCGCCGATGTCAGTTGGCGAAAGTCAGCGAGATGCGGAGCGATCGCCGACGACGACGAGCGTCGCATAACCGGCGGACTTCCACTCGAGATCGAGCACGGCCCTGGTGCGTTGTCGCCACTGGCCGGATGCCGGATCGATCGTGACCACGGTTCCGTCGGCGGGTTTCATCGCGACCGCGACCTCGTAGTGGCTCACGTTGTGGCCGCGGTCGTAGGGAAGCATGAGGCCGAGCACGACGGGCCTGCCGAGCGATAGCTCGTGCGCGAGGTCCTTCGCCGTGCCCTCGATCGCGTATGCCTCGAGGCCGCGCGCCTTCGCGAGGTCGCGCAGCGCACCGAGCTTGACGCCGCGATCGTTGGGGGGCAGCTGATGGTTCAGGTCGTCGACGGACCAGTGCCGGCCCCACGAGCCCGCCACCATGGCGAGGGCCGCGAGGCCGCAGTCCGTCTGCTGGTGCTGGCGAACGACCGGAGTCGCCGCCGCTCTGTACCAGCCGCTGCCGAGCTCGCTCGGGCTGACCGGGGTTGCGCCGCCGTGATACGACAGCTGACAGCCGACCAGCCCGAGGAGCGCGATCAGCAACGAGGCGCGAGGTGCCTTCGTTGTCATCGCGTCGGCTGCTAGATGAGGAGCAGGATCAGCAGCAGCACGACGAGCGCGCCGCCCGAGATGCCGACAACGACGACGCTGCCGCCCTCGTAGTTCGCGACCTGCTTGTCCTGCTGCTCGCGCTGGGCGTAGCTGGACGTGTCGGTGGCCGCGGCGCGCGTGGGCGCGGTCTGCGCGGCGGCGACCTGGGTCGCGACGGGACGCTCGGGCGCCGCGTATGCCGCGGCAGGCGCGCCAAGAGCAAGAGCAGCAAGCAAACCAAGAGTAGCTGGGCGAATCATAGAGAAGACCTCCGTATGACCGGAGCTACAGCAAGCAGCGGACCAGACCCCGTTTCCGTGTTGTTGCGAAGGTTTCTCGCGCATGGCGACGCGCGGCACCGCGCGGGTGCGCGGCAGCGCGCGCCGACGCCCTGCGAGACCCTGCCGAAGCCCTGTCGACCGCCTGGGCGCAGACTACGGGCGCCGGAGCACCAGCGCCTTGAACTCGTGCGGCACCAGGCCCATGAGGCGGTCCTCGATCTTGTCCCAGCGCAATTCACCCACACTGGTGAGGTCGAGCTTGTCTGCCACGGTCTCTCCGAGCAGCTCGGGCGTGAAGCCGATCTTGGGCAGATCGACCCCGGCGTCGGCGGCGAGCGCGCGCAGTGCGCGGAAGTGACTGCGCGTCGTGGCCAGGCCCTGCAGCGTGCGGTCGAAGTCCAGCAGGTCGATCACGAACTCGACCTTGGCCTCGAGGCCCGCGCCGCGTGCGGCCTGCGTGAGATGGCCGAAGTGGGTCGACAGCTCGGGGTGATCGAGCTGGGTCGACAGCTTGGGCCACGCCGCCACGTCGCCGAACTCGGTGACGATCGCGACGCCGCCGGGCGCGAGCCAGCGCGCGATGCGGGCGATCAGGTCGATCGCGCCGGTCTGGAGGTAGAACGGCTCGGGCGCATCGTCGACGATGACGCCCAGATCCGCCGCGGCCGCCGAGATCTCGCGCAGCTTGGCGCGGTCTGCGGTGCCGCCCTCGGCCGCGAGGCCGACATCGGGCCGCGACAGCTGGCGCGCGGGCAGGTCGCCGACCATCTCGTTCGAGAGGATGAGGTCGAACGGGCCGTCGAGCGCGACGTCGAGCGCGCCCCCGGCGACCCAGGTCGCGGCGGTGCCGAGGCGTTTCTGCTGCGCGGCGGCCAGCGCGGGCGAGAGCTCGATGATCGTGTAGCTGACCTCGTGGCCCGCGGCGCGCAGGCGGTCGATGATGTCCTTGGCCATGTAGCCCAGGCCCGCGCCGATCTCGAGCACGCGGACGGCGCCGTCGCGGATGGCGCCCCGCGCGAGCAGCACGTCCGCGAGCGCCTGCCCGTAGGTCCGCCGCGTCCCCGAGCCGGCGGGGCTGGCGAGCGCCGGATGCGGCACGCGCAAGAGGTGCGAGAGCGTGGTCTCCTGGTGATCGAACTGCGCCTCGGCGTCGGTGATGTCGGCCTCGTGATAGGTGTCGAGCGCGGGCGCCTGGGGCACCGGCGTGCCGGGCTTCCAGCTCGGGTACGGCATCGTCGAGCCGAGGTACGCGGGCGCCATCGACGGCCGCTTGGCGTAGATCGACCACGGCATCATCGACATCTTGAGCGCCTGGACGTCGTGATGGACGAGCCTTCGCACCAGCGCGAGGAGCTTCTCGTTGTCGTGGTGGTGGCGGAGCTCGATCAGGCGCTTCTGGCCGTCGAGCGCGTCCCAGATCTTGGTCTCGTCGGCGTCGAGGAACAGCTGCTGGATCGGGCGATCGCCCCACGCGGTCCACAGCGTCAGCCGGTCGTCGCGGCGCTGCCAGATGTTCCACTTGCCCTTGATCGGGACGAACGCCCACATGCCCTCGATCTCGTCCTCCTTGGGATCGACGAGCACGGCGTGGGTCACCAGCACGTCGACGAACTCGCGCGGGTCGGCGTCGGTGAACTTGCCCTTGAAGTACTGGATCGTCTCTTCGGTGTCGACGCCGTCGGCGAACGCCTCGATCATGTCGGCGATGTCGGGGCTCATCTGCATCAGGTAGCCGTAGAGGTCGTGGAACAGATAGACCGCCCCCATGTGACCGAACCACGACAGGTGGTTCGAGCGCCGCAGGCGAGGTGGAACGGGCGAGCCAGTGGTCATGTCTGTTCGTATCACTTGTCGGTATGCTGCGTGGCGCCATGCCCTATCTGTTCGAGACCGAAGAGCACGCGGCGATCCGGGCGAGCGCGCGGCGGTTCGCGCAAGCGCACATCGCGCCCGACGGAGCCAGCTGGGAGGAGAACGAGGAGTTTCCGATCGAGCTGTACCGGACGGCAGCTGCCGCGGGGATGACCGGCATCGGCTACCCCGAGGCCGTGGGCGGGCAGGGCGGTGACCTCGGGCACGTCCTGGTCGCCTCGGACGAGCTGGTGCTGGCGGGGCGCTCGGTCGGCACGATCGTCGGCCTCGGCAGCCACGGCATCGCGCTGCCGCCGATCGTGCGGTTCGGGACGCCCGAGCAAGCGCGCCGGTTCGTGACGCCCTGCATCCTCGAGGGCAAGATCGCGGCGCTCGCGATCACCGAGCCGGGCGGCGGCAGCGACGTGGCCTCGCTCGCGACCCGGGCCGAGCGCGACGGCGACCACTACGTCGTGACCGGGGCCAAGACGTTCATCACGTCGGGCACGCGGGCCGACTTCGTGACCACGGCGGTCCGCACCGGCGGGCCGGGGCACGGCGGCGTGTCGCTGCTGGTGATCGAGCGCGGCACGCCGGGGTTCACGGTGTCGCGCAAGCTCAACAAGACCGGCTGGTGGGCGAGCGACACCGCGGAGCTGCACTTCGACGGCTGCCGCGTGCCGGTCGACAACCGGATCGGGCCGGAGAACGGCGCGTTCCCGATGATCATGATGAACTTCGCCGGCGAGCGGCTGATGCTCGCGGGGCAGTGCGTCGCGATCGCCGAGCTCGCCTACCGCGAATCGATCGCCTACGCGCGCGAGCGCCATGCGTTCGGCAAGTCGCTGACCGCGTTCCAGGTCACGCGGCACAAGCTTGCCGACATGGCGAGCCGGATCGCGGCGGCGCGCGCGCTGACCGGCGAGGCGGTGACCCGCGTGCTGCGCGGCGAGCAGGCGGCCGGCCTGGCGTCGATGGCCAAGAACGTGGCGACCGACATGTGCAGCTTCGTGTGCGACCAGGCGGTGCAGCTGCACGGCGGCTATGGCTACATGCGCGAGACGCTGGTCGAGCGGCTGTACCGCGACGCGCGGCTCTACCCGATCGGCGGCGGCACGCGCGAGATCATGAACGAGGTGATCGCCAAGATCGAAGGTTACTAGCAAGATGCGCCTGCGCTCACGGGCGCTCGCGAATCCGAGGGCCCTCCAGGTCGACCTGGAGCCCGCCGTACTCCGATGCGCCAAAGCGCAGCTCGAGGTCGTGCAGCTCGGCGACCCGCAAGGTGATGTTGAGGCCGAGTCCGAGCCCGTCGGGGGACCGGGTGCGCGCCGCATTGCCGCGGAAGCCGCGCTCGACGAGCCGCGCGAGCTCGGTGGCGGGCACGCCTGGCCCATCGTCGACCACGCGCAGCGAGAACCGATCGTGCGCGCTGGCCTCGAGGACGACGGCGACGTGGCCCCCGGCGCGGTTGTGACGGACGGCATTGTAGACGATGTTACTCACCGCTTGCTCGAGCAGGGTGATGTCGCCGGCGATCGTGACCGGAGCATCGGGCACCGCGAACTCCACGGTGACATCGAGCCGGCGCGCGATCACGCGGTGTCGGCTGATCACCCGATGAACCAACGTATTCATATCCACACTCCCGATCACCGGCTGCCACGCGCCGCTATCCAGCTTGGCGATCGCCGCTAGATTCTGCAGTAGCGCACCCAGGTAGTGCGCCTCGTCCATCGCCGAGGTCAGGGGCGCATGGTTGCGCGGTCTGCCGGCCTGCTCGTCGGACTGCATGGCTGAGAGGTGCACCTGCAGCACGGTCAGCGGGATCATCACGTCGTGCGTCGTGTTGGCGAGGAAATCGCGCAGGATGGCCTCGCGCTGTTCGGTCGCGGCGAGCTGCGTTCGTACGGCGTGGCTCGCGGCCGCGAACGATCGCGCGAGCGCTGCGATCTCGTCGCCGCCCTCGACCGGGATCTCGGCGACGAAGCCGGTGGCCGCCGACGCGGTGACTGCATCCGTGAGCCGGCGGATCCGGCGAACGACCGGGCCCATCGTGATCAGCATCGCGCACAGCACGGCGCCGAGCGGCAACAGCCACCTGGGACGGATCCTGCGCAGGACCAGGGGAAGGTCGTCGCGCGCATACACGTACGCGCACGCACCGGCGCGCCACGGCGTCGTGGCGATGACCTCGACGTTGTCGCTGAGCCATCGGCGCGGCAGCACGAAGGCGCCGGCTTCGGCGAGATTGCGCGCGATCTGCTCCCCGAGCTGCGGCGCGTCCGGGTGGGCCGGGCGGAGATCGCGATCGTAGACGAACAGCTCGACCTCGCGATCCAGAACCGGCGGTGGAGGGAGCTCGCGCATGTCAGGCCCCGGCGGCGGAAGGCGTTCGCGCATCTTGGGCCCCGGCGGCGCCGGGCCAGGGCGCGCCCCCGGGCCAACGCGCGCGTGCAGCGGGTGCCACGTCGCAGCGGAAGCCTCGCACCGCTCCTGCGAGCTGGGCTTGGCGATCACGTGCTCGACGCTCACGAGCAGGCGCTGTGCGGCCTCCTCGTGGAAGCGGCTGCTCTCGATCCAGAGCAGCGGGAGGATCGTCGCTGCCGCAACGGCGATGGCGGCGACCGCAAGCCGGAGCCGGAGCGTCATCGATCCCCGCCAGCGGAGAGCCGATAGCCGATCCCCCACACCGTCTCGATGCGGGCAGCCGCACCGAGCTTCTTGCGCAGCCGCGATACGTGGGGGTCGAGCGCGCGCTCTGTGACCTCGCCGCTCGCGTCGAGGACATGCTCGGTCAACCACGCGCGCGTGCGCACGACGCCGGGTTTGCGGGCCAGGGCGGCGAGGAGCTCGAACTCGACGCGCGTGAGCTCAACGGTGGTGTCGCCGACCTCGACTCGGCGCTGAGCGAGATCGATGCGAAGGGCGCCGGCGTGGATGGTGTCCCCCCAGGCGATCGCGGGGCGGCGCAACCGGGCGCGAACCCGCTCGATCAGCTCATCGGGCCAGAACGGTTTGGTCATGTAGTCGTCCGCACCGAGCCGGAGCGCTCTGACCTTGTCGTGCGTATCGTCTCGCGCGCTCAGGATCAAGAACGGTGTGTCGGTGTGTTGACGGACATCACGCAGGATGTCGAGGCCGTAGATCCCGGGCAACAGGAGATCGAGGATCACGAGCGCAATGTCGTCGAGCTCGCGCGGATCGAGCAAGCTGCCCTCGGTGCGCCACATCACCTCGAACCCCTCGCTCCGCAGCCGGTCGACGATCTGCTCACCGAGGCGGACATCGTCTTCGATCAGCAGGATCGACTTGCCCATCATCGTGACAATAGCACGCTGCTTCTGCCGGACTGCGGGCTGCAAGGAAGTCGCAAGAGTTCGATCGCATGCTGGGGCCATGATGTTCATCGAACGACACCCGAACGTACGATGGTCACGCTGGTGTCTTCCCATGCTCCTGATCGCGTCCGCGCCGGCGTGGGCCGATCCAGCCGTACGGGTAGGCGCGCACGGCGGCGTCGACATCGGCGACGGCACGGACCCCCAAGCTGGCGTGGACCTGCGCTTATCGTTTTCCCGCAGTCCGCTGACCATCAGTCCCACG
>DATIPJ010001100.1:0-19847 GCA_035472155.1 Kofleriaceae bacterium | reverse complement strand
CCACCGCGGGTGGCGAGATCCGCGCCGGCAAGGTCACCGAGCTGGGCGTCTCGTGGGGCAAGCTCACCAGCCTGACGCTGCAGAACGGCGACGAGATCGGCGCGGGGCAGATCGTCGCGAGCCGCCCGCCCAGCGAGCTCGCCGAGCTGCTCGGCAAGAAGGCCCCCAAGCGGCTCGCCGAGCTCGCCGAGAGCGTGCAGCTGGTCGGCTATCGCTACACGCTCAACGTCGTGCTCGACGAGGCCGGCCTGCCCGAGCACATGGCGCCCACCGTGGCGGTCATCGCCGACGCCGATCGACCGCCGGTCGGCGACGCTGCGTTCTCGATCCACCTCTCGGAGACCGACGACGGCGGCCGCGTCGTCGCCACGATCTCGGCGATCCTCGCCAGCGACGGCCCGCTCGACGCCGACGCGCTCCCCGCCCGGTGCGCCGCGCTGCGCGCCGGGCTCTGGCAGCGGCTGGGCGATGTCATGCCGTTCTTCGAGCGACACCTCGTGCTCGCGCACTCGCCGTTCGAGCCGACCGCGCCCCACGTCCCCGGCGGCCGCGGCAGCTACGACGTCCCGCGCAACCTGCCGCTCGCGATGGCCCCGATCTGGCGCGGCCAGCTCCCCCAGACCGCCGACATCGGCGCCCTGCCCTACACCACGGGCGTCAAGAACCTCACCCTCACCGGCGAGCAGATCCTGCCCTCGCTCGGCCTCGAGGGCGCACTCGTCGCCGGATGGAGCGCTGCCAAGGTCGCCTGCGCGATCGCCGGCAAGAAGAAGGACTACCTGCGCGACGAGGTCGTCGGCGCGGCATGAGATGGATGCAATGAGCCGGCGCGGTAGCTACGCCAGGTGCGGGACCGCGAGCCGATCGGCGAGCTCGCTGTCGTCGACCACGAAGATCACCGGGTCGCTCGACGACGTCGACACCGGCCGATCGACGCGCAGCATGGCCGCGGCACCGTAGGCGCGCGCTTCGAACACCAGCGGCGCCCAGGGCACATCCGGGTGGCCGAGGAGGATCGCGCCGCCGACCCGCGGCAGGTAGCGCTCGGCCACGTCGACGAGCGGCTCGCCGGACGCGATCACCACGCATGGGCCGAGCAGCGCCACCGGCCCGGGCGGCCCGAGCATCATGCCGGTCAGCGGCGGCAGCTCGTCGAGCGCGCGCAAGATCACCGGCGACAGCGCGACGCGCGACCGCGCGTACTCGCACACGCCGGTCCGCGCCAGCTCGCCGCGCCCGAGCGCCTCGTCCCATTGCCGCTCGAGCATCCGCGCAACCTCGATCGGGGCCACGCCCATCTCGCCGCGCAGGTGCGCGCCGTACAGCAGCGCCACCACCGGCAACATCGCCGCGTCGAGCTCGAACCGCGCGAGCAGCGCCTCGATCGCGTACGCGATCGGCTGCGCGTGCACGGCAGGGTCGCCACCGCTCGCGACGACGGCGTGCGACCACAGCGCAACATCGTCGCGCCACGTGAGCCGCGGCTCGTCGCGCGGCCCCGGCCGCGGCTCCTCGCGCACGGGCGCTCGCGCAACCGCGGGTGGCGCCAGCACCGGCCCTGGCAGCACCCGCGGTCCCGCCGCAGGCGGCGATGGCGCAGGCGGCGATGGCGCAGGTACTGCGATTCCCGGAGACGAGTGCCCCTGATTCTGTCGAACCATGTCGCGCCACGCCGAGAAACGCTCGCTCACTGACGGCGGCGGCTTTGCGCTCGACGGCGGCGGCTGCGGCTGCCTCGCCGGTGCGGGTGATGGTGGGGTCGCTCGGACCGCGGGCACGCCGGGTTGCGGTCCCGCGATCGCCGGCTCGACCGACGACGATCGACCCGCGATGCGGGCAGCGATCGACGACAGCGAGGCCGACGCCGGTCGATCGCTGACGGCCTCGTCCGGAGGTGCGTCCGTCGCGTCATCGGTGGCGGCGTGCAACTCGGCAGGGTGCGAAACACCGATCGCCGGTGACGGTTGAACGATCGCCTCCGGCGCGTCCGAATCGCCGCGCGAATCGTCGCGCGAATCGCCGTGCGAATCGTCGTGCGAATCGTCGTGCGAATCGCCGTGCGAATCGACCGGTGCATCGGCGCGCTCATCGCCACGCGCATCGACAGGCTCGTCGACGAGGGAAGACGGCGCGGCCGCGGGAGCTTCTTCGTGGAGCGCGGAGCCCGCCGGCACGAGGCCCGAGCGGCCGTGGTCGGCGACGTCGCGCTCGTCGGCGATCGGGCGGCGAACCAGCGCGCGCGGCAGGATCATCGTGCCGGAGCTGCCGGCGTCGGGGTCGATGTCGCGGCCGTCGAGCCCGACGATCGCGATCGGATGCCCGGCCTGGGCGGCGAGGATGCCCGTCATGCGGCCCATGACCAGGCTGGCGGCGTCGATGCGCTCGATGCCGTCGGGCTCGAGGATGCGCATGCGGGTCCGGCCGTCGAGGTCGACCACGTAGAGGCGCCCGCTCTCCGCGCCGAGGCAGACCACCACGTCACTGCGCGGGTGACCGAGGGTGCGCAGGATCGGCTCGGGCAGGTCATGTGCGCGCGGCTGACCGCGGTTGACGAGGGGGATGACGTCGATGCGCGCCGGCTCCTGCTGCGTCGTCATCCAGACCAGGCGCTCGCTGCCGCCGACCCCGGTGATCGCCGCGCTGCGCGGCAGGCGCATACGGCGCTTGGGCGTGCGGCTCTGCGGGTCCCATTCCTCGACGGAGCCAGCCAGGGCGACCAGGAACTGCCCGGCGGCAGCGCCGGCGGTGACCGGGATGACGCGCGCCGGGAACTGGTACGCGGCGAGGCTGGTCTCGCTCGACGACATGACCGCGGTGCCGAGCGCGCCGATCGCGAGCGCCCACCCGCCCACGGTCGCAGACAGACGCATCGTGGCCTCGAGCCGGATCTCGGCGATCGTGCGCGGACCGAGCGGGTCGATCATGTGCGCGGTGCTGTTGCCGTCGTAGCGCGACAGCACCAGCAGGCGCGGCGGCGTGCCCACCCAGGCGACCTCGCTCGCCAGCGCGTCGGGGTCAACGCCGATCTCGGCGAACGCCGTGCCGGTCGGCAGCTCGAGCAGCGTGATGCGCGACGGCTCGTGGATCGCCGCGAGCGTGCCGTCCTGAGATGCAGAGACGCGGGGAACGTCGACCGGTGCGAACCGGTCGGCTGATACCGACGCGACCATGGCTACATCTAACCCCGTCCCGGGCCACGCGACCACCGCTCGGCGACGGATCCTGGCGCGCTATGGATTGAACCAGGCGTGGTGCTCGAGGTCGATGTGCACCCAGCTGACGTTGTTCTCGCCGGCGCCGGGGTAGAGCTTGGGGTTGGACTTGAGCTCCTGGCGCACGTGCTCGGCGGTGATGCCGTTCATGTGGAAGTCGGTCGCCAGGCCGCGCAGGTGGGCGGAGTTCGACGCGCCGCCGATCTGCCGGTTGTAGGCGGGCGGACGGAGCCAGCAGTGGACCACGATCGACTTGCCGAAGTGATCCTGGACCCTCGAGAGCGCGGCGGCCTGCTTCTCGATGTTGGACAGCACGGCGTCCATGCTGGTGTTGGTGACGTCGCTGGGCTTGGCGTGGCGGCCCCACGACGGCAGGAACAGCGCCTGGTGCCAGGTCAGCGAGGAGCCCGGGATGTTGGTGTTGAAGTTCTTGCTGATCGCGTCGTAGCTCGGGTGCGGCGACTCCTTGTGATCGGGCTTGGTGTCCTCGGCGCCGCCCTTGTCCTTGGTGTCGGGGGTGGATTCGGTGTCGTGGTGCGCCGGATGGATCTTGCCGGTCTCGCCGAACAGGTGCTTCTCGGTCGTGTGGTCGTTCTCGATCAGGCCGTCGGGGCTGGGCATGATCGTGCGCTGGAACATCTCGATCGCGTGGATGGTGTGCGGGCCGACGAGGCCGTCGACGCCCTTGGGATCGGCGCCGCGCTGGGTCAGCCGGGTCTGCACGGCGCGCACGTCGTGATCGCGGTTGGCGCCGCCGCGGCCCACCGAGCTCTTGATGCCAGCGGTCGCAGGCTTGGGCGTGGCCGCAGGCCCCGGCTTGTCGTCGGTGGAGGGCTCGGCCTCGGTGCCGCCGCCGCCCCCGCCCCCACCGCCCGCGAACGGGTCGTGGTGGTCGACGTAGTCCATCTTGGCCTTGATCTCGGCGGTGTAGTCGTGGCTGACGCGCTTGCCGGACTTGTCGGTGAACGAGCTGATCATCGCGGCGTTCGGGCCGCCGCGGCGCAGCGCCGAGATCGCGGTGCCCTCGCCGGCGTTGTAGGCGAACAGCACCGCGCGCCAGCGATGGGCCTCGTCCATCTCGTTCCAGACCTTGGGCACGCCGCCCTTGATCGCGCGCGCCTTGCCCAGCATCGTCTGACCGCCGGCCAGCAGGTTGGCCTTCGCGCTGCGCCACTGGCTGTGCTGGATGTTGAACTCCACGCCCTTCGAGTTGTCCCAGCCGATCGCCTTGGCGACGGCGGGGTCGAGCTTCCCGTTGAACGGCGTGATCTGCATGATGCCGAGGCCGTTGTCGAAGCTGCGCGCGTTGAGCGGGTCCTTCGCCGAGGCCTCCTGCATCGCGGTGGCGAGCAGGATCTCGGGGCGGAAATGCAGCCCGAGCGGCGTGAACTGGCCGGCGAGCTCGTGCGCGACCGCGACCATCTCGTCGTAGTACGGCGCGAGGGTGTTCTCCTTGGTGCCGAGGGCGTCCTTGCCGCCCGGGTGCTTGTTGATCGCCTTGTCAGCGGAGGCGTCGTCTTGCTGCGCCTTCTTGGGCTGACCGGTCTCGTCCTGCTCTTGTGGGGCGTGCGCTTGTTGCACCATTGGACCCTCTGGGATGGGCAATCCGAATTACGATTCCAGGAATCGCAAATCGGCCGGGACGCTTCTCGTCGTGCGCGGTTCGTACGCTAGAGCTTCCCCATCTCTTCCCATTCGAGGGCCGCGGCCTTCTCGAGGACGGCCTGTGTGATCAGCTTCGCTTCCGACGTGGCCGCGAGGTAGGCCGCGCGCATCGCGGCGTTCTTGATGTACCCGCCGGTCATGTGAAAGCGCTCTGCGAGCCGGTGAAAGTCGACGTCGGCGGCGAGCGGCGCGGCGGCGGGGATCATGGAGCGCCACAGCTGCTCTCGCTCGTGCGACTCCGGAGTCGGGAACTCGATGCGGAATCGGAGGCGGCGGCGAAATGCCTCATCGATCGACGTATCGCGGTTGGTCGTGAGCAGCACGATGCCCTCGAATGCCTCGATCCGCTGCAGGAGGTAGTTGGTCTCGAGGTTGGCGTAGCGGTCGTTGGACGACTTGACCTCGGTGCGCTTGCCGAACAGCGCGTCCGCCTCGTCGAACAGAAGGATCGCGCGCGCGTTGCGTGCCTCGTCGAAGGCCGTGCCGAGGTTCTTCTCGGTCTCGCCGACCCACTTGGAGACCACGCGCGACAGGTCGACGCGGAACAGCTCGAGCCCGAGCTCCTTGGCGATCAGGCCCGCGATCATCGTCTTGCCGGTGCCGGGCGCGCCCGAGAACAGCGCCGAAAGCCCGCGGCCGTAGCTGAACCGGCGCGCGAACCCCCACTGGTCCATCACGATCTTCTCGTACTGGACGACCGAGAGCAGCTCGATGATGCGGTCGACGATGTCCTCGCGCAGCACGATGTCTTCCCACTCGACGGTGGTGGCGACGACGTCGGCGATGTCCTTGAGGCGGTGGCGCAGCCGGCCGCGCACGGCGTCGGTCATGTGCGCCATCGCGATCGGCTGACCCTCGCGCATCGCCATCGCCACCGCGGTGTTGGCGGCCTCGCCGATGTCGCCCGGGGTCAGGTGGTAGCGCCGCACGAGCAGGTCGGGCTTGAGGTCGGGCGCGCGCGGGATGCCGGGCGGCAGCGCCCGCTGCCACAGCCGCAGCTGCTCGGTCTCGGTCGGCATCTCGAGGCGTAACAGCTGCGTACCGGGCGCCATGCGGACCAGATCGGCGACCTCGCCGCGCGTGGTCAGCACCACCCAGAGCCGGCCGTCGGCCATCGCCCCGGCGACCGCGTGGCGCAGCGTCGCGCGCCGGTCGTCGAGCAGGAGCTCGGCGTGGCGCACGAGCAGCACGGCGTCGTGCAGGCACGCCTCGCGCACCACGTCCTGCAGGGTCTCGAGCGGCTCGCTCGCCAGCACGAGCGCCTGCAGGTCGAGCTCGAGGACAAGCAGGCCGCGCAGGTCGGCCGCACAGGCGACGGCGGTCGTCTTGCCCGACAGCGACGGCCCGGCGACCACCGACGGCATGCGCGCGCCGCCATCGCTGGTGCGAAACACCACGCTGTCGAGGAGGGCCGCGGTCGCCGGGTCGAAGCTGGCACCCTCGGCGCCGCGCAGGAGCCGCGCGCTGCGCTCGAACCGGCGGCCCTCGAAGTGGGTCTCGCCGCGCAGCCAGCGCACCACGCGATCGGGGACGGCGACCGGCGCGAGCAGCAGCGGCCCCTCGGGCGCCCAGCCGCGCGGGGCCGCGAGCCGAACCAGCCGATAGCGCACCAGCGGCGCGAGCTCGCTCAGCTCGGCGAGCAGCAGGCGCTGGTCCGTGGCATCGGCGGCGAGCACGTCGCACAGAAAGCCGACCTCGCACTGCGCGCGCTCGCACTGCGCGGCGATCGCGCGGCCGATCGCGAGATCGAGCCCGGGCGCCGCGGCGCCGATCAGGAACTGGATCGCCAGGTCGCTCAGCCCGAACCGGAGCTGCAGCTGCTCGATCGGCAGCCCCATCGGATCGCTCACCGCGACGCGGGCGGCCAGCGTTTCCTCGAGCACGGCGAGCCGGCGCTCGATCGCGAACAGGCGCCCGCCGGCGTCGAGCTCGCCGGGGTCGCGCTGCACGCGATGGCGCTCGAGCCGCCCGGCGAACCGGCGCAGGTGCAGATCGAGGTGATCGATCGGATCGAACAGCGGCACGGGTGCATCGTCGGCGCCGGCGCCCGCGTCGACCGGCTCATCGGCGAGCGCGCGCGCGAACGGCGCAGTGACCTCGAGCAGCGGCTCCCCGAAAGGCTCAGCGGCGGCGTCTGCGACCGATCCAGGAACCAATTCGAGGCCATGCGCCGCGGGCTCGTCGTCCACGCCTTCTGTCATGCGCGCCGATTCTACCTCCGGCGGCGCAGTGCCCGGATCCCGCAGCGATGCCGATGCAGCGCGATGCGGCGGCGATCACGGTTTCGCCGCGA
The DNA here is from genome assembly GCA_035472155.1 of Kofleriaceae bacterium. Taxonomy (GTDB): domain Bacteria; phylum Myxococcota_A; class Polyangia; order Haliangiales; family Haliangiaceae; genus JABFXX01. The sequence goes on along the minus strand of DATIPJ010001100.1, from coordinate 12,677 downwards.
TCTTGGCGTAGCACGAGCGCACCTTCGACTCGAGGTTATGGAGCGCGGGCACGCTGTGCGTATCGGCCGGGTCGGTGCTCAGGCACGTGTCGATCTTGTTCCACGCCCTCACGCGCACGTCCTCGCTGCGCAGCAGCGCGGCACCTCGCACGGCCACGCGGTCGCGCGCGGCGCGGTCGGCGATCGCCTGCTCGAGCCGGTTGCGCGCTTCGATCGTCTTCTGGTGGTCCTCGCACAGCGCGTCGGCCTCGCGCAGCGTATCCGCCTCCGAGAGCTTCTCGGCCTGCGCAACCTGCGTGCGGTATCCGGCGTTGACCACCTCGGGCGCGCAACCCATCGGCTCCTCCGGCGGCGGCACCAGCGCGGCGAGCGCGGCCTCGCCGTCCGCGGTGAACGTGCAGCGCTCGAGGTCATGGGCGTACGCAGGGTCGCCGCCGCCCTCGGACGCATGGCGCAGCGCGACCCGCCGCTCGTCGAGCAGCACGTCGATGAACAGCGCGGTGGGCGCGGCCTCCTTGCTGCGCGACGGCCTGCGATCGACCGTGCGGATCTCCTCGACGGTGATGGTTCGCGTGCGCGCGCCCACCCGCGCGAGCCCGACGCTGGCGGTGAAGCTCCACCGACTGGCGCCGCTCGCGATCACGCCGTGCAGCGTCGCCGCTGCGTCGTTCGCACCTGGGATCACCGCGATCGCGCTCTCGCCGCACCTGGCGATCACGATCGCGCCTGGCGTGACACCGGGGGCCGGCGTCGCCTGCGCGACTCGCCCTGCCGCGGCTTGCCCCGTCGTCACGCGCCCTGCCGCCGCCACATGCCCCGTCGCCGCCATTGCGATGAAGACGATCCACCGGGACATCACATCTCGCATCCCAGTGGTTTTAGCACTCACATCGACGGATGCGGGCAATGCTGGCTTCACAGACACTCACTGCCCGATGCGTTCCCTTGCCAGCAACTCACTTCCTGTCGCTGCGCGTCGTCGCCGTGTCACGGTCCATCGCCGCCTTCATCGTCGGTGTCGTCCGGTTCTTCGACGGGCGGTGGCCGTGCGGGCTCGACACGGCGCGCCACGTGTGGCGTCCACGCGACTTGCACGAGCGCGCGGAGCTTCGGCGAACCGATCTCATCGCGCAGCCCGAGCCCGAAGTATGCGCCGATCGTCAGCTCTTGCGTCGCGTGTGCGATCGCACCCATCCGCGCCTCGACGGGGCTCGGCCCTGACAGATCACCGATGTGATCGCCCAGCGCGCCGAGCAGCGCCGCGGTGATCGCCACGCGCTGCGCCACGCTGCCCGAAAACGCTGCGCGGTCGGCGCTGCCCGCCGCCCCAGCCACCGCCGGGGAGCCCGCTCCCAGTCCCAGCGCGGTGAGCGGCACGGACACCCCCACCGCGCCGAACAGTGCGTCCCCGATCAGTCGATCTCCGACGGCGACTTCGGCGCCGTGCAGCCGGATCCCCGCCGTACCCGCGATCGCGACCCCGCGGCCCACCACGGCGCGGCCGATCAGGCTCCACGCCGCGGTCCATCGCGCGTCTCCGGCGAATTGCTGGTCATTCCCCGTCGGAAACGTGAGCTCGGCGCGAACCAGCGCCGTGCGCGCCGGACCACCGACGATGCGGATCCGTCCGCCGAGCCGCAGATCTTGAAACACCCAGCGCGCGAGCGGCGCCGGATTGCCCGCCGCGCTCAGCCGGTCGCCGACCTGATGCGAGCCGCGCACCGCAACGTCGATCACCCCGCGCTCGCCGAGGGCAAGCGCGCCTCCGAGCGCGAGCGTCTCGCGCCGCCGCACCGGCTCGGTCCTCGGCGATCCGCCAGCGAACGCATTCGCATCGAGCGCGATCGGCCGCTCGCTCCACCCGGCCGCCACCGACACGCCCCACGCATCGACGGGATCGCCGTCGGCGTATCGCGCGGCCGCTCTGCGAACACCGGGCGCGCCACGCAGCCCAGCACGATGCCGGCGACATGCGCAGCGACCTTCGCGGTCATCCCACGATCCGCGAGCCGAGCTCGTAGACCCGTGCGACCGGCATGTGGCGGTAGCGCGTGACGTGCACGCGGAGCTGCGCGACATGATCGATCACATCGCGGCGCGAGCTGCCGGTGGCGAGCATGGCGTGCGCGCGCTCGACGATCGCGCTGCGCGCCGCCTTGGGGTGATAGATGAACGTGCGGCCGAACTGGACCTCACCGGCGATGCCGACCAGCCGCAGCTCGGCGACATCGCCGACCTCGACCCCGTGCAACGCGCGCTGCTCGTCGACGTGAAACGCCGCGCCGCCGAGCAGGTCGGTCAGCTCGATGCGCCCGCGCGCCATCGCGCGGACCTCGAACAGGCTGCGGTGCGAGGTGACCAGCGCGGCCACGGCGTCGGCGCGCGCGTCGCCGGCGGCAGCCAGCTCGCGATAGGTCTGGACGGCCGGCGGGCGGGTCGCCCCCGGCGCCACCCGCTCGATGACGAACCACTCGACGAACGCCGCGCTCCAGGGCTCCCAGAGCTCGTCGTCCTGGTGGACCTTGCCGCGGCGCTCCTCGTACTCGCGGCGCGCGGCCGAGGCCGCCTCGGGGTCAGCGGTGTGGCGCGCGTAGAGGAGGTCGGCAACTGCGTCGAGCAACGCGGCCGTCGTCATGTCGCCTTGCGCAGGTGGTCGCGAAACCGCGCGAACAGGTAGCCGGCGTCATGCGGGCCCGGGCTGGCCTCGGGGTGGTATTGCACGCTGAAGATCGGCTTGCCCTCGACGGCGATCCCCTCGTTGCTGTGGTCGAACAGGTTCTCGTGGGTGAGCTGCACGCCCGACGGCAGCGACGCCGGGTCGACGATGAACCCGTGGTTCTGCGACGTGATCTCGACCTTGCCGGTGGTGCGATCGAGCACCGGGTGATTGCCACCGTGGTGCCCGAACGGCAGCTTCTTGGTCCGCCCGCCGAGCGCCAGGCCCAGGATCTGGTGGCCCAGGCAGATGCCGAACACGGGCTTGCCGCTCGCGCACAGCTCGCGGGTCGCCGCGATGCCGTAGGCGACCGTCGCCGGATCGCCCGGGCCGTTCGAGAGGAAGAAGCCATCGGCGCCGAGGGCGAGCGCGGCCCGCGCCGGCGTGGTCTCGGGCACCACGGTCACCCGGCAGCCGACGTCGCGCAGCTGGCGCAGGATGTTCTCCTTCATGCCGAAGTCATAGGCGACCACGTGATGGCTGATCGGCGGCACCGGCATGGCGCGCCCATCGTCGAGCGCGCGCCAGGTCGGCTCGCTCCACTCGTAGCGCTCGGCGCAGGTCACGCGCGGCACGAGGTCGAGGCCATCCATCTTGGGCGCGCGCAGCACGCGTTCGCGCACCGCAGCGATCTCGGCGACATGCGGCGTGATCGCCCCGCGCATCGCGCCCTCGTCGCGCAGGCAGCGCGTGAGCGCGCGCGTGTCGATGCCATCGATACCCGGGACCCCGCTCTGCTCGAGCCAGGCCGGCAGCGTATCGCTGGCGCGCCAGCTCGCCGAGATCGGCGACAGCTCGCGGATCGCGAACCCCGCGCACGCCACGCGGCGCGCCTCGGTGTCGCTCGTGTTGACCCCGACGTTGCCGATCTGCGTCGCCGTCATCACGACGATCTGGCCGCAGTACGACGGGTCCGAGATGATCTCCTGGTATCCGGTGATCGACGTGTTGAACACGACCTCGCCGATCGACTCGACGCGCGCGCCGAAGCCCTCGCCGCGGAACACGCGCCCGTTCTCGAGCACGAGCGCCGCCGGCCACCGCGGGCTCGGTGCGCTCATGTCGCCCTCCCGTCGAGGTCGAACACCGCGCGGCCCTCGACGAGGGTCAGCACGGCGCGCCCGGCCAGGGTCTGACCCATGAAGGGCGTGTTCTTCGACTTGCTGGACAGCCCCTCGGAGGTGATCGTCACCGGCCGCTCGGGGTCGATCACGCAGACATCGGCCGCCGCGCCGACTGCGAGCCGCCCGCCCGGCAGCCCGAACGCACGCGCCGGGGCGCCGGTCAGCGCGGCGATCGCACGCTTGTCCTCGAGCGAGCCCATGCGCACGAAGTCGAGGATGATCGGCAGCGCGGTCTCGAGGCCGAGCATGCCGGGGGCCGCGCACTCGAACTCGACGTCCTTCTCGACGGGCGAGTGCGGCGCATGGTCGGTCGCGATGCAATCGATCGTGCCGTCGGCCAGCGCCTCGAGCAGCGCCTCCTGGTCGGCGGCGGTGCGCAGCGGCGGCATGACCTTGGTGCGCGTGTCGTAGTGCGCACACGCCTCGTCGGTCAGCGCCAGGTGGTGCGGCGTCACCTCGCAGGTCACCGGCAGGCCGCGCCGCTTGGCCTCGCGGACCAGCGCCACGCTGCGCGCCGTCGAGACGTGCGCCACGTGGTAGCGGGCGCCGGTCCACTCCACGATCTCGAGGTCGCGCGCGACCATCGCGCTCTCGGCGCACGCAGGCTGGCCCTTGATGCCGATCCGGGTCGCCACGGCGCCCTCGTTCATCGCACCGGCCTCGGCGAGATCGAGGTCCTCGGCGTGCTGCACCACGGGCAGGTCGAACGTGCGCGCGTACTCGAGCGCGCGGCGCAGGAGACCCGCGTTCATCACCGGGCGGCCGTCGTCGGAGATCGCGACGATGCCGCCCTCCTTCATGTCGCCGATGTCGGCGAGCGCCTTGCCCTCGAGGCCCTGGGTGATCGCGCCGATCGGGCGCACGCGGACCGCGCCGATCTCTTTCGCGCGCCGCACGATCAGCTCGGTCACCGTGCGCTGGTCGTTGACCGGCCGGGTGTTCGGCATGCAGCAGATCGTCGTGAATCCGCCGGCGGCCGCCGCGCGCGTGCCGGTCTCGATGTCTTCCTTGTACTCCTGGCCGGGCTCGCGCAGGTGCACGTGCAGATCGATCAGGCCGGGGACGATCCACAGGTCCTTGACGTCGATCATCCGTCCGCCGACGAGGCCGCGGCCGATCTCGACGATGCGGCCCTGCGCGATCCGGATATCTCCAACCTGATCGAGGGGACGCGCCGCCGCCGGGTCGAACACCCGGCCGCCGCGCAGGACCAGATCCCCGGGATCCATCGGTGCAGGGTCTTAGCAGCCTCGACGAGCGGCGTAAAGTGCCGTCGACAATCCCCCATGGGCTCACCCGGCGGCCCGGCGATCGGCAGATCGCGTGAACCGGCTCCGGCCGGCGCCCACCGCGCGGGTTGGCCTCGCTTAGGCCACCAGCTGCTTGACGCGCAGCGCGAGATCTGAGACCGGCACGTCGTGCTCCTTGGTGACCGCGGATTCCCGCAGGTCCTTGAGCTTGACCACGCCTGCGGCCTTCTCGCGCGAGCCGTAGAGCACCGCGAGCGGGATCTTCGCGCGGTCGGCGTACTTGAGCTGCTTGCCGAGCTTGTCGTCGGCGCCATACACCTCGACGTTGAGCCCCGCCTCGCGGAGCTCGGCCGCGAGCCGCGCACAGTCCAGCGCGAGCGCCGGGTCGACCGCGAGCACCAGCACGTGCGCCACCGCGCTGCGCGTCGCGCTGATCAGCTTCATCTCGAGCAGCTGCGAAAATAGCCGGGTCGCGCCGATCGAGATCCCCACGCCCGGCAACTTCGACTTCGTGTAGTGCCCCGCGAGGTCGTCGTAGCGGCCGCCCGAGCAGATGCTGCCCAGCCGCGGGTGCTCGTCGAGCAAGGTCTCGTAGACCGAGCCGGTGTAGTAGTCAAGGCCGCGCACGATCGCGAGGTTGATCTGGAGGCCGCGCTCGGGGACGCCGAGCGCCAGGGTCCCGTCGTACACGCGCTGTAGCTCGTCGAGCCCCGCCGTGAACATGGCATTGGGCCGCCCGAACCGGCGCAGGGCCTCGAACGCCGCGCGCGAATTGCCCGCCGCGCCGGTCATGAGGTCGAGCAGCTCGGCGACCCTGCCCGGATCGAGCCCGAAGCCCTCGCCGGCGAGCCGCGCCTCGATCTCGGCGCGCGGCTGCTTGTCGAGCCGATCGATCTCGTGCAGCACGCCTGCCTGCTGCGCATCGGCGATGGCGAAGCCCTCGAGCAGACCGCGCAGCAGCCGCCGGTTGTTGAGATAGATCGTGAACGGCCCGAACGCGAGCTCGCGAAAGATGCCGTGGATGACCGCCGGGATCTCGGCGTCGTACGCCAGCGGCAGCGCATCCTTGCCGATCACGTCGATGTCGCACTGGTAGAACTCGCGATAGCGGCCCTTCTGGGCGCGCTCGCCGCGATACACGCGCTGGATCTGGTAGCGGCGGAACGGGAAGTTGAGCTCGTGCTCGTGCTCGGCGACGTAGCGCGCGAGCGGCACCGTCAGATCGAAGCGCAGCGCCAGCTCGGGCAGGTCTGCGGACGCGCTGCCCCCATCAGACTGCTTGAGCGCGCCGGTCGACTGCACGAAGTACACCTGTTTCTCGGTGTCGCCGCCCGACTTGGTCAGTAGCACGCGCGTCAGCTCGAACACCGGCGTCTCGACCGGCAGGAAGCCGAAGCGCTCGAAGCCGCGCCGGATCGTGTCGAGCATGTGCTGGAACGCGAGCTGCTGCGGCGGCAAGAGCTCGAGCACACCCTGCGGCGTTCGGGGCTGGACGGTCATGGCAGCGTTGCTTAGCACGACTCGGCCGCCGGTCAGCGCCCGCCGGCAAGGCGTCCGCCGGCATGGTTCGCCATGCGCAATCGCGGAGTTGGGCTACGGGTCCTGGCCGAACACCCGCTTGTACTCGCGGTCGAGATACGCGGTCGCGATGTCCTTCACCGCCGGTGCAGCGATCAGGACCTTGATGTCGTCGGGCTCGAGCTCGGTCAGCGCACCGACCGGATCCGCCGGGAACTTGATCGAGAACTGCGATCCGATCACGCGGTGCGGCACCTCCTCGCGCGCGTAGGGCAGCCAGCCGCCGCGCACCTGCGTATCGGCGGCGCCGAGCATCGTGAAGAATGCGTACTTGAAGAACGCATTGCACTGCGCCGCGTTGCCATCGGGCTGGCTGCGGATCTCGTTCTTGAGCTGCTGGATCGGCTTGCCGAACAGCCGCGCGCTCAGGAAGCTCGAGATCCCGGCATAGGCGTCGCGATACAGCTCGGCGGCAAACTGCGCCTCGAGCCGGCTCACCTCGAACGCGATCGCGAACGGCGCGCTGGTCCCCACGCGGAACGCCAACCCGAGCCGCCCGGCGAGCATGTTCGCCGCCTGGCGGAACATCTGGTTGCTCGCGATCTCCTCCCACATCGGCGCCCAGCCGGCGAGCTCGGCGGCGATCCGCTCGCCCGCCCGGATCGCGGCCTGCGTGCCCTCGGCGGAGGCCAGCTTCTCGAGCATCGGCGTCACCCAGCGCAGCACCACCTGGCCGACCTTGTCGCCGAAGCGATTCACGGCGGCCTTCACGGTGTTGATCGCCGCGACCGCCGACGCCGCACCGAGCTTGGCTGCCACCACGCGGCCCACCGACGCGAGCCACGCCAGCTCCCCCGGCAGGTCGGCCACATCGCCGACGAGATTCGCCGCGGCCTCGAGCCGCTCGAGCGCGCCGACGGTGTTCCCCGACAGGTCCTTGTCGTAGCCGCACGCGACCACCACATCGTCGCTCGCCGACAGGAACGTCTCGACGATCGCCCCTGCCCGCGCGAGCCGCCCCATCGTGCGCTTGAACCGCCCGAACGACTGCAGCGCCGCGCGCGTCACCGGCGCATTGAACGGATCGCCGAACGCACCCTGGAACTTCTTCCACTCGCGAACGACGGCATCGGCGAACACGCCGGTCTGCTTGAGCAACTTGAGGCTGGCGATCGTATCGGCATACGCCGCACTCGCGGTCATCCCGTTGGCGCGCAGCGCCTCGAACGTCTTCACCAGCTGCTCCCACTGCGCGATGAACTGCTTGGCCAGCGGGTGCTCGAAGTCGTCTGCCAGCTCGGCGAACGCCTTGATGATGTCGATCACCTGCTGCACGCCGCTCTCCACCTGCGGCGGCGTCACCTTCGGCGCCCCCTCGGCCGGCGCGGGCGCCGTCACGGTCACGCTGATATCGATGCGTGGCAGCGGCCCCTGCGTCGTCCCCGCACCGTTCGTTCCCGCGCCATTCGTCGCCGCGCCACTCGTGCTCGCACCATTCGTCCCGACGCCATCCGCAGCGACGCCATCCGCACCGACGCCATCCGCACCGACGCCATTCGTGCTCGCACCATTCGTCCCCGCGCCATTCGTCTCCGCGCCGTTCGTGCCGACGCCATCCGTGTTTGCGTTCGCGCCCTCGCCGTCGGCGCTCGCGTCGCTCGACAGGTTGGTCGAAGTCCCGTCTCCGCCCGCGCGTTGCGCATCGCCCGTCGCGGCGGCCTGCGATGCGTCCGGGTTGGTGAGGGCCGGGTCGTTGAGCTCGGAGGGGTCGGGCCCGGGCGGCAGTGCGTCGCCGCCGTCGTCGGGAAGCGTCGCCCCCGGGGCGAGCTTGGCCTCGGCTTCCTTCTTGGCGCTGGCGTGCTCCTCGCCGATCACCTTGCGCAACCCGTTGATGGCCTCGCCGAGCGCGATGCCGGCGGCCATGATGGCCTTCTCGTCCTTGCCGTTGACCGCCTTGGTCCAGGTGTCGAGCTTGGCGGTCACGACCGCAGCGGCGTCGATCTGCTTGCTCGCGGTGAGCTCGGCGACGAGCTGGGTCGCGGCATCGAGCGCAGCCACGTAGTTCGGCCGCGGCTTGGTGGTCGCGGCCTTGAGCACCGCACCCGCGGACTTCACGATCCGGCCGGCGCGCTCGTAGCGATCGGTGATGTCCTTGCGCTCGGCATCGGGGAGCGGTTTGCCATTCTTGTCCTTCTGCTCGGGATGCGTGAGGTCGTGGCTGGCCAGCTGGATCGCCTCGCTGAGTCCGAGCGCGGCGTCGACCAGGCCGGCCGGGTCCGTCGCGCGCTTGTCCCAGGCCTGCTGGAGGCGGGTGGCCGCGCCGATGATGCGGTTCGCGTCGTCGATGCGACGGTCCTCGTGGAGCTGGCCCGCGATGCCGAGCGCAGCCTGGGCGACCGCCGCATAGTCGGGCGGGTTGCTCTGCAGCGCGCGCTTGCCAGCGCCGACGAAGCCGGTGATCTTTGACGCGCGGGTCAGCGCCTTGACGGCGCCGCCACCGCCGCCGCCCTTGCCATCGGCGCTCGCCCCGTCGCCACCCTTGCCGTCCGCGTCCTTGCCGTCGCCGTCCTTGTTGCTGCCGCTGAACGCCGTGACGGTCGCCGCCGCGGTGTCGAACGCGCCGCCGATGGCCGCGATCGGATCGCCCTTCTTGATGCCCGCCACGACCTTCTCGCCGCCCGAGATGATCGCGCTCCACTTCTTGAGCTTGTCGGCCCAGTTGTTCATCGTCTCGGCGAACTTGCCCGCCGAGTTGCTCGAGAACTTGGCGAACGCCTCGGCGCCCTGGGCGAGCACGCCGAGCAGCGAGCCCGCGTTCTTGGCCTTGGCGGCGGCCATCGCGAGCTGCGCCTTCTCGGCCACGGTCTTCACCTTGCTGGCGACCGAGGCGATCTTGGTGAACGTGCTCGACGCGCTGAGCGCCCCCTTGGCGGCCATGAACGCACCGACGCCGACGACCGCGCCCGCGGCGCCGATGACGGCGCCCAGCCAGTCGCCGTTCTTGATCGCCATCGTGGTCTGGTAGATCGCGAGCACGATCAGCGACGCGCCCGCGGTGAGCGGCGCCAGCACGGTCAAGATGATGGGCAGCGCGGCCTTGACCCAGCCCCAGAGCTTGGAGAGAAAGCCGCCCTTCTTCTCGGCGGAGATGTCGGAGTTGCCCTCGGCATCGCACTTGACCTTGACGACCCAGCTCTTGCCGAGGAGGCCGCCCTTGATCTGGATCTTGACCTCGTGCTGCCCGGGGACGTGGGCGACCTTCATCACGTCGTCGAACAGGCGCGTGGCCTTGCCCTCGCCGGCCTTGTCGAGGTCGCCGCGATCGATGCCCAGATCGACGAGGTACTGGATCTTCTGCGCCGGAGACAGCGCCGCCAGCTCCTCGGGCGCCATCCCCATGATCTTGGTCTTGCGGTTCTCGGAATCGATCTTGCCCTCGATGATCCCGTCGAGCTCGCTGTCCTTGAGCTTCTTGACCGCCTTGGGGTCGTAGCCCATCTCCTGCAGCGTCTGGCGCTTCTCGATCGGGCTCGTCGTCTTGAGCTTCTCGAGCATGGTCGCGTGCTGCTCGGCCTCGAACTTGTCGCGCTGCGCGGCCATCTCGCCCTTGTAGGCGGCGGACTCGGTCTCCGACTGGGCGATCGCCGCGCGCGTGTCGCCCTGCGCCGCGGTGATCGCCGCGGTGACGTCGGCCCCCACCGCGCCGTCGCCGCCCGCGCCGCCACTGCCCGCGCCGCCGCCGGCCTCTGCGCCGGCCTCGGGCGCGATGCCACCGGCGGCTTCCTCGGCGCCGCCCTGGGCGGGCAGCTGCGCCGCCGCCGCCGCGATGTCTTGCTTGCCGGCCTCGGGGTCGCGCACCGGCACGTCGGGCCCGACGTCGTCGCCCTCGTAGGGGTCGGCGCCGACGCGATCGGGGGTGAGCTCGCCGATCTCCTCGTTGCCGGCTGTGCCGGCCGCTGCAGGGTCGCCCGCCGCCGGGCCGCCGGCGCCGCCACCGCCACCGCCACCGCCACCGCCACCGCCACCGCCACCGTCGGGAGAGCTCGGCGCCTTCGCCACCGGATCGCCGGGACCGAGCGCCTCGGTCAGCGTCCGCTTACCCGGACCTGCCGCCGCGCTGCCCGAGCGCGACATCGCGCCGGGACCGTACTCACGATCTTGCGACAGCCCAATCAACATGGCCATTGGCGTGCTCCCACCTCGGTTGTCGGCCCGTTCTACGAGGTGCCCCGCCAAAACCCGTCATCCCATCGACATCACGGCGACATCGCTGCCAAGGGCGTCACGCCGCCGGCGCGATCACACGCAATCGCTAATCATTCTTAAGCGGCTTTAAGCGCAGCGCGCTTTACCGCCGACCGCGGTGGTGACTCACGCCTGGGGCGCGCCGCCGGCGAGCGCGGGCGCCTCGTGGCGAACCACGCGCGCGCCGATCCGCTCGACCATCATCGCGAATGCCCCGGCGACATCGTCGGCGGCCTGGCCCTCGAGGGTGACCAGCACCTTGAAGTCGCGCTCGGTGAACCGCGGGTACGACCCGATGCGCACCGCCGGGAACGCGGCGACCACGACATCGAGCTCGCCCGCGATCTGGCCCTCCTCCGCGTCGATGTACACCCGCGCGACCGTCATGGGCACCGCGCGAAACCGGTCGCGGATATCGATGAACTTGCGGCGGAACAGCGCCGGCACGCCGGGCAGGATGTACACGTTGCGGTACGCGACCACCGGCCAGACCTGGTCCTTGCCGTACACCAGCTCGGCCCCCTCGGGGACATCGGCCAGCCGCAGGTTAGGCTCGGCGAGCCGGGAGCCCCAGTAGGCGCGCACGCGCTGCTCGAGCACCGGCTCGCGCACGACCCGCGTGCCGAAGCCCTTCGAGATGCCGGCCATGGTCACGTCGTCGTGCGTCGGGCCGACCCCGCCCGAGGTGAACACGATGTCGAACCGCGCCGCGGCCTCGGTGACCGTCGCCGCGATGTCGTCGATGATATCGGGGATCACGACGATCCGCCGCAGATCGACGCCCAGCGCGCGCAGCTCACCGATCAGGAAGGCGGCGTTCTCGTCGGCAAACTTGCCGGTCAGGATCTCGTCGCCGATGATCACGATGCCGGCGGTCGCCACGCGCGCACCATATCATCCGCGCCCGGCGCCGGCGCAAGCCCGCGCAAACCACGAGCGCGCGCAACCGCCGCCGGGTTCGACGGCCAGCGATCGCCCGCGCCGATTCCGTGCGACGCCGCCCGCTCCGGTGACCACCCGCGATCGCCCCGCGGAGCTCGAAGCTACCGGCGCAGGGTGCGCACGACCACGACGGCGGCCGCCAGGAGCAGCCCCATGCCCCCCAGGCCGATCCAGACCAGCGAGCCCGCGGCCGGATCCTGCGGCGGCTCGGTCACCGCCGCAGGCGCCGGCGACGTCCCGTCTGCGCCCACCGCGTCGGCCCCCGCAGCGCCACTGGCGCCCGTCGCGCCGCCCGCGCCCGGGGATGCGCCATTGCCACCTGCCGCGCCGTTCGCTCCCGGCGACCCGCCGCGGCCGGTGCGCCCCGGCGCGGACGCGGACGCCACGAGCGGCGCACTGGGCGCGATGCGCCCCACCGAATCGACCCACGCGGTCGTCTCGATGATCGAACCGTCGGTGCGCACGCCCGTCACCTCGACGCGATTGCCGGTCACCGTCACGCGCAAGAAGTGAAACGCGCGCTCGAACTTCTTCACCGCCTCGACATCGACAGGGCTGGCGTTGGGCTCGCGCGGATAGAGCGGCGCGCCGCCGCCGCCCGACACGAAGTACCGGATGCCGTTGTGCTCGGCGCGCTCGTACACGTGGTCGTGGCCGGAGAACACCGCCGACACCTGGTACTTCTCGAACAGCGGCGTCCAGCGCTCGCGCAGGTCGCGCGCGCCGCCGTGCAAGGAGATCGAGAACGGCGGGTGGTGCATGACCGCGAACACGTGGCGGATCGCCGGGTCCTGCCGCACCGCGATCAGCTCGCGCTCGAGCCAGGCGGTCTGATCGCTCAGCGCGTAGCTGTACTCGTTGGAGTCGAGGACGAGGAAGCGC
>DATIPJ010001099.1:0-5799 GCA_035472155.1 Kofleriaceae bacterium | reverse complement strand
CCTCGAGGGTCTCGCGCGCGATGGCCATGATCTGCTCGCGGGTCATGCCGAGGAAGCGCTCGACGGCGTTGGCGAGCTGGGCGGCCTTGCTCGAGACCTTGACGTTGGCGACGCCCTGGACGTTGAGCGGGATGCCGCCGCGCGAGTACGCGCCCTGCACGCGCAGCTCGATGATCATGTTGGTGAGGTCCATGCGGTCGACGACCTCGATGAGCGGGATGCGGATGCCGCGGCCGCCCTGCACGACGCGGTAGCCGACGGAGCGGTCGTCGCCCGCGGCGCCGATGATCCGGCGGTGGACGCCGGAGAAGATGAGGACGGCGTTGGGCGGGCAGATGTAGATGACGCGCGCGACGATGATGGCGATCAGGGCGAACGCGCCGCCCAGGCCGACCGCAGCGACGAGCAAGAAGTTCTGCATGGCTAGCTCCTCCCGGCGGTCGGCGCCGAAGTGCCGGTGATGACCTTGGCGATATCGATGCCGAGGGTCTTGCTGACCTGCTCGAACAGCGCGGCCATGGTCGCCGGGTAGGCGGCGGCGTACGACGGAATGGTCTTGCCGTCGCCGCCGTCGATCAAGTTGACCTCGCCGACCTTGATGCGCGTGGCGGCGCGCGCGACGTCGCCGAAGATCTGGTCGAGGTGCTGGAGGACGAACATGTCCATCGCGCGGCCGCCGCTGTCGTTCCAGGCGGCGGCGACCTCGGCGAGCGAGGCGGCCATGGCCTCGCCATCAGCGGCGATCGAGGCGGCCTGGCCGGCGGCGGTGAGCTCGCGGACCTGGGCGTCGACCTCGGCCGGGATGGTGACCTCGGCCTCGAGGCGCAGCTGCTCGAGCTCACCGCGGATCTGCTGGAGCGCGAGCTCGGCCTCGGCGCGCGCCTGCTGACCCGCGGCCTCGGCGCGGACCTCCTCGCCGCGCGCCTCGGCGTCGACCTCGGCCTTGATCTGCCGCAGCTCGTTGCCCTTGCGCTGCACGGAGGCCTTGGCGTTGGTCATCGCCACCTCGCCGCGGGCGCGCGCGGCGGCCTCGGACTGCTCGGCGAGGCGCGCCGCATCGCTCTCGGCGACCTCGGCGCTGCGCAGGATCTCGGCGATGCGCTGGCGGCCGATGCTCTCGAGGTAGTTGCGGTCGTCGGACACGTGCTGGATCTTGAGGACGTCGAGCTCGAGGCCGAGCTTCTCGAGGTCGGGGCCCGACGACGCCTCGAGCTGGCGCGCGAACTTGAGGCGATCCTCGTTGAGCTCCTCGGGGGTGAGGGTCGCGAGCACGCCGCGCAGGTGGCCCTCGAGGGTCTCCTTGACGACGCGAGCGATCTCGGCGCGGTCCTTGCCGAGGAAGCGCTCGATCGCGTTGCCGACGTAGCGCCGATCGGTGGAGACCTTGATGTTGGCGATCGCGTGGACGTTGAGCGGGATGCCGCCCTCGGAGTAGGCGCCCTGCACGGCGATCGGTACCGAGATCAGCGAGACGTCCATCTGGTGCACGGTCTCGACGACCGGGACGCGCACGCCGCGACCGCCGAACACGACGCGATAGCCGACGACGCGGCCATCGCTCGCCGTGTGCTTGCGCCCGCTGAAGATCAAGATCTCGTTGGGGCGGCAGATCCGCAGCAGGTAGCGGTAGATCACCATCAGCACGAGCAGGACGCCGATCGCGATCGCGACGCCGCCGAACACCTCGGGGGGAATCCTCATGTCATGACCTCCTGGTCGAGAGCTGCCGAGAGCGAGCCGAGCCGGAAAACACGCCAGGTTGCTAGATGTCGCCCCTGGCGACGAGGTACGAGCCGCCCTCGCCCTCTGCGACGATCAATACGGCAGAGCCGGCCGGCAGCTCCCCGCCATCCTCGACGAGCTGGGCCACGAAGTCCTCTGTGCGGCCCTTGATGTCGACGCGGACCTTGCCGGGCCGGTCGGGGCCGACGGGGAGCACGAGCTTGCCCGTGGCGCCGATGACATCGGCCGCGGCGAGCTCGCTCGAGACGCTGTGGCGCGTGAGGTGGCGGACGGCGGCGACCGCGACCGCACCGGCGGACCAGCCGATCGCGAGCGCGCCGATGGCGGCGACGAGCTCGCTCGAGCCGAGCCGCTCGAGCGCGAGGCCCGCACCGCCCCCGAACGCGAACAGGAAGACCCAGAACCGCAGCGAGGTGACGGGGGCCCAGCCGAGGCCGGCATCACCGCCATCGTGGGCATGGCTGTCACCGCCATGGCCGGCGCCATGATCGGTGTCCTTGCCGCCCATCAGGAACGACGCGACCAGCAACGTGACACCGAACGCGACCGCTCCCAGATAGACGTGGTTCAAGCGCGTGCCTCCCGCAGCCTGATGAGTGTGATGCCCCTATCGTGACCATGGTTGCGCGCGAGCGCAACAGCGATCACATGCCTCGCCCAACCCCGCGGATCCGAGGCTTGCCATGCGATGGCACGGAAGAAGTACCGCGCCCGACGTACTTCCAGTGGGCCCGACGACCGGACGCGGGGCGAGATGGGCTCAACCGATGCGACGGATACATGCGATGGGGCTGCTTGCGCTGGGCACTTTCGGTGTGCTGGCCGCCGAGTCGAGCGCCGCGGGGCTGCGCGACGACGGCGAACCACCGTTGATCGTGCTGCACGACGGCGTCAACCCGCTGGCGCCCCGCGCGCTCGTGCTCGAGGACGCAACCGGCGAGCTGCGCTTCGACGACGTGCGCGATTCCCGCAGACATCCGTTCGGGCCGCTGGCCATGCTCGGCGACAGCCCCGGGCACTCGCGCTCGGTGTACTGGCTCCAGTTTCGCGTCCGCAACGACACGGCCTCGTCGAGCTTCATCATCGAGCTTGCGATGACGCCCGAGATCGCGGACCTCTACGACACAAAGGGCGCGGTATCGCGATCGGGGATGGCGCTGCCGTTCGGCCAGCGCAGCGTCGCGCACGCCCGGGTCGCATTCCGTGTCGCGCTGTCGGCCGGCGAGGAGAAGACGCTCTGGATCCGGCAGCGCTCGAATGACCGGATCTGGCTCACACCGAAGATGTGGTCGGAGGGGGCGTTCTGGGAGTCCAGGTCGAACGACTGGCTCCTTCACGGGTTCTGCTACGGCGTCCTCATCGGGCTCGCGCTGTACAACCTGTTCCTGTTCCTGGCCACGCGAGACCGGAGCTACCTGCTCTACGTGGTCTTCCAGGTGACCAATGGGCTGACCCTGGCGACGTTCGACAAGTACACGTTTCAGTACTTCTGGCCCGATCATCCGGGCTGGGCGGCACGGTCGGAGGCCGTGTTCGAGTTTCTCGCGCTGGCCGCCGGGATCGCATTCGCGCGCGCGTTCCTCGAGACCCGCCGGCAATCGCCCCGGCTCGATCGCGCGCTCCGTGGGCTGTGGATCGCCGGGCTCGTCCTCGCCGGCATCTGGATCGTCGCCGATCTGGAGGTCCTGCAGAGGCTGGCCCGGCCATCCGCCGTGCGCTCGGGGATCATCGTCCTCGAGATGACCGGCTGCGCGCACGCGGTCGCCTCGATCCTCGCGGTCTCGGTGGCCGCGGCGATCGCCGCCGCGCGCCCCGGTGCCACCAACGCGCGCGTGTTCGTGATCGCGTGGACGGGTCTGCTGGCCGGCGCCGTGGTCTCCGCGCTCAGCGTCGCAGGCGTGGTGTCGACCGACGGCTCGCTGATGCTGCGGATCGGGTCCGCGCTGGAGGCCGTGCTGATGTCGCTCGCGCTGGCGGCCCGGCTCAACCGGCTCACGCGCGAGCGCGAGCAGGCGCAGCGCCAGGTGCTGGTGGCGAACGCGGCGCGCCTCGAGGGGCTGCGGCAGCTGGTGTCCGGCGTCGCCCACGAGGTCGGCAACCCGCTCAATTTTGCGTGCGGCGGCGCGGACGAGCTGGCCGCGCAGATCGACACGCTCGCGGACCGCGCGCCGGATGCCGCCGCGCCGGCGCGGCGCGCCCACCACCTGGTTGCATCGGGCCTCGGCCGCATCCGGTCGATCGTCGACAACCTGCGGCAGTATCTGTCCGTCGGCGACGCAGCGGCCGTCCCGACCGACCTCGCACAGGAGATCGAGCAGGCGCTGGCGCTGTCCGCGGCGCGGCTGGCGACATGCGGCGTCCGCGTCGAGAAGCACATCGAGGTGCTTCCGATCGTGCGCGCTCGCCCCGGAGAGCTGCATCAGGTGCTGCTCAACCTGATCGGTAATGCGCTCGAAGCGATGCCGGCCGGCGGCACGTTGCGCGTGGCCGCGCGCGCCGGCGAGAACGATGTGGAGCTGGCGATCAGCGACACCGGGGCCGGGATCGACGCCGCGCACAGCGAGAAGGTCTTCGAGCCGTTCTTCACCACGCGCCGATCGGCCGGAGGCACGGGCCTGGGGCTCGCCGTGACGCGAGAGATCGCGGTGCGGCACGGCGGGCACATCCGCGTCGAGCCCGGCGAGAGCGGAGGGGCGCGGTTCGTGGTGTCCCTGCCGCGCCCGCCGGAGGTGGGCGGACCATGACGACGTGCGGATTGCCGGTGCTGTTCGTCGACGACGACCCAGACAACATCGAGCTGTTCAAGCTCCAGTTCGAGCATGTCTTCGCGGTGCGCACGGCGAGCCACGGCGAGGAAGCGCTCGCGAGCCTGGCCCGCGAGCCGATCGGCGTGCTGCTCGCCGACGAGCAGATGCCGGGCATGACCGGCGTCGATCTGCTCGCGCAGGCCGTCGTCCGCTGGCCGGACACCGTGCGCGTGATCGTCTCGGCGTACAGCGATCAGCCTCGCCTGCTGCGCGCGATCAACCGCGGCCATGCGCACGAGTACATCGTCAAGCCATGGACGAAGGCCGAGCTCGCCGCCTGCATCGAGCGCGGGCTGGTGATCGCCGAGCGCAGGCGTGCGCTGATCGCGCGCGCCGAGATGACCGAGCTCTACGAGCGCGACGCCGGCGAGCAGTACGACACCGCGCGCGTCGTCGGGGCGAACAGCGGCCTGCGCGACGTGGTCGCGCTGGCGCACCGCGCGGCCCGGTCGGACGCCACGCTGTTGATCACCGGCGAGACGGGAACCGGCAAGGAGCTGATCGCCCGCCTGGTGCACGAGGCCAGCCCGCGCTCGGGGCAGCCGTTCGTGCGGGTCAACTGCGCGGCGCTCGCGGAGGGGGTCCTCGAGAGCGAGCTGTTCGGTCACGAGCAGGGCGCATTCACCGGTGCGCTGCGGCTGCGCAAGGGCCGGTTCGAGCTCGCGCATCGCGGGACGATCTTCCTCGACGAGGTCGGCGAGATCTCGCCCAAGGTCCAGGCGCTCTTGCTGCGCGTGCTGCAGGAGAAGGAGATCGAGCGCGTCGGCGGATCGTCCACGATCCAGATCGACGTTCGCGTGCTCGCCGCCACGCACCGCGACCTGCATCAGCTCGTGCGCGCCGGACGCTTCCGCGAGGACCTGTATTACCGCCTCAACGTGGTACCGCTGCACGTCCCGGCGCTGCGCGATCGCGCGGCCGACCTCCACCCGCTGCTGCATCATTTCCTCGCCAAGCACAGCCCGCGCGGCGCCGCGGCGATGCCGGTGGACCCCGAGGTATACGCGGCCCTGGAGAGCTATGCGTGGCCGGGGAACGTGCGCGAGCTGGAGAACCTGGTCCAGCGCGCGCTCGTGCTGGCCCAGGGGCCCGAGCTCACCGTCGAGGATTTCATCTTCGGTCCAGACGAAGCGATGGGCCGGGGCAGTACGCCCGACGGCGCCCGCTCGATGCGCGACGACCTGAAGGACGAAGAGCGCCGGCGGATCATGAGCGCGTTGCAGCAGTGCGAACGCAACCAGTCGAAGGC
>DATIPJ010001098.1:0-4012 GCA_035472155.1 Kofleriaceae bacterium | reverse complement strand
GCCGTTCTCGGCCCGCCAGGCCCTCGACTGGAAGAATAGCTCGGAAGGAGCCGAGCATGCCGGTGGAGGGCCGCGCGACGCGACGCGCGGAGGGGTGAATGGACCGGCTTCGCCGGTCCAGAGGGGACGGGAAAGTCCCCTATCGATCGACGGCCAGCTTGTCCTGCAGGAGCGAGCGATCGCCGCGCGACAGCTTGCGGAAGCCGCGCGGCGACACGCCGGCCGCGCGATGAAACGTGCGGACGAAGTTCGACAGGTCGCCGAACCCGACCTGGTAGGCGATGTCGGTGATCTGCCGCGCGTCCTCGGCGAGCAGGCGCGCTGCCCGCCGGAGCCGCGAGCGGATCACATACTGCTTGGGCGTCACGCCGAGCACGCGGGTGAACAGCCGGAGAAAATGAAACTCGCTGAGCCCGGCCTCGCGCGCGGCGTCGTCGAGCTGGATCGGCTCGCTCGCGTGCTCGTCGATCCACAGCGCGGCGAGCACCGCGCGCCCGCGGTCGCGCGCGCCGAGCCGCGGGGCCTCGAACGGCTTGCCGGACAGCACCTCGAGGAAGCGCTGGGTGAACCACAGCCCGACCTCGTCGATGCCAACGTCGCTGCGCCCGTCGAGCGCCGCCTGACCGAGCTCGCCGATCACCATCAGCTCGGGCAGCGGCGGCAGCCCGCCGCTCTCCCAGCCCGCGGCGCGGCTGCCGAGCGCGTCGACCGCCGCCGGGTCGAGCTGGAACGACAGGCATTGATCGCCGACCGCGTGATCGTGTGTGCACTGGTACTCATCGCCCGGGCGGCCGATGAGCACCGAGCCTGCGACAAGCTCGTACGAGCGGCCGCAGCTCTTGTAGCCAAAGCTCCCCGCGCGCACGTACGCCATCGAGTGCGCGCCGTGGACCTCGGTGAACGGCGGCTCACCGGGCGCGGCCGTGCAGCGATAGTCGACGACCGACAGCGACGCGTGCTGGACGACGGTCGTGACGGCCATGCCCCCACCTTCGCACGTCCGCCGGGCAGCGCCAGCCCGCGGATGCACGCGTCCGGGTTCCGCGAGATCTCCGCAACGAGTAACGTGGGTGCATGAGTCTTCCCCCGATCCTGCGTGGCCGGCTGCGCATCCCCGTGGTTGGCGCACCGCTGTTCATCATCTCGCACCCGGATCTGGTGGTCGCCCAGTGCACCTCGGGGGTCGTGGGCTCGTTCCCTGCGCTCAATGCGCGCCCGGCCGAGCAGCTCGACACCTGGCTGACGGAGATCCGCGAGCGGCTCGCCGCCTGGGACGCCGCGCACCCCGAGCGCCCTGCCGCGCCGTTCGCGGTCAACCAGATCGTCCACAAGTCCAACGACCGGCTCGGCCACGACCTCGAGCTGTGCGTCAAGCACCGCGTGCCGATCGTGATCACGTCGCTCGGCGCGCGCGAGGACCTGAACCAGGCGATCCACGCGTACGGCGGCATCGTGCTGCACGACGTGATCAACGTGGTCCACGCGCACAAGGCGATCGAGCGCGGCGCCGACGGCCTGATCGCCGTGTGCGCCGGCGCGGGCGGCCACGCGGGAGCGCTGTCGCCGTTCGCGCTGATCTCCGAGATCCGCGCGTGGTGGAACGGCCCGCTCCTGCTCGCGGGCGCGATCGCCAATGGGCGCTCGGTGCTTGCGGCGCAGGCGCTCGGTGCCGACCTGGCCTACATCGGCTCGGCGTTCATCGCGACCAGCGAGGCGCGTGCGTCGCCGCGCTACAAGGAAGCGATCGTCGATGCCACCGCGGCCGACATCGTCTACACCAACCTGTTCACGGGAGTGCTCGGTAACTACCTCAAATCCTCGATCGTCAATGCCGGTCTCGATCCCGCGAATCTGCCGACCAGCGACCCTTCGAAGATGAACTTCTCGAGCGCGTCGACCAAGGCGTGGCGCGATATCTGGGGCTGCGGTCAGGGCATCGGCGGCATCCAGTCGGTGCGCGGCGTCGCCGAGCTCGTCGATCAGCTGGTCGCCGAGTATGCGTCAGCGCGCAGTGAGCTCGCCGCCGATCCGATCAAGTTTGGCAGCGTTGGTTCGTTTGCTGACGATCGCGGCCAGGGTTGATCATGCGCTGAGCAGCAGATACTGCTCTTGGGCCCGAGGACACCAACCCGCTGCGAGGAGTGTTTTCATGTTGCCCGATCGCGCGCGCATTCGTTCCCTGTTGCTCGCCGCCGGCACTGCGCTGCTGGCGATCCCGCTGTCGACCTGCACCGAGCCGAGCGCGGAATCGCCCGCGGCGTCGAGCGCCGATTCGCCTGCGTCGAGCGTGGATTCGCCCGCGTCTGCCGCCGGCGCGATCCACGACGGCCTCTCGCAGTCCTCGACGTTCACGACGCTGTTCAAGGCGCCGGTCGGCGTCGAGGGCCTGACCGCGGATCGCGACGGCAACCTCTACACCGGCGGCCGCGGCGGCGCCGCGACCTGCCCGATCTGGCGCATCCCCTCGAGCGGCGGCGCCGCGGTGGTCGTCGGAACCCTCGCACCGCCGTGCGGCCCCGCCGGCCTGGCGTTCGATCGCCACGGCGATCTGTTCATCACCGACGGCAGCGACAAGATCTTCAAGCTGCACCCCGACGCCACAGCGCCGCCGGTGGGCGTGCTGTTCGCCTCCGGCGTCCCGGGCGCCAACGGCGTGGCCTTCGATCGCGACGACAACCTCTGGGTCAGCGACGGCGTCACCTCGCAGGGCCGCGTGTGGCGGATCGCGCCCGACGGCACCGTCGCCGAGGTCTTCCGCGTGCCGCCGCTCGCCAACTCGGTCAACGGCGTGCCCTCGCCCACCGTCCCGGGCGCGCTCCAGGGCGGCGTCGGCCGCGACGCGCGCGCCCTGCCGCCGGGCACCGTCACGATCACCGAGACCAGCCGCACCGCCGCCGACACCAACGGCTCGGTCGGCATCGTCGCCAACGGCGTCGCATTCTCCGCCAGCGGCCGCACGATGTTCATCGCCGACACCTCGCGCGGCGCGATCTGGCGCGTCGAGATCGATCGCCGCGGCAACCTCGCCAGCCCGGTCGGCTGCGACACGACGTACACCGCCAACACGCTCTGCCTCGATGACGTGTTCGTCCAGCACCCGGCGCTCGAGGGCCTCGACGGCATCGCGCTCGACCGCTTCGGCAACATCTGGGGCGTCGCCAACGAGCGCAACGCCGTCACCGTCGTGTCGCCCTTCGGCGGCGTGCGCGAGGTCTTCCGCAATCCGCCCGACGCCACCACCAAGCTGCGCAACACCGGCCCGCTCGAGTTCCCGACCAGCCCCATCCTCGTCGGCCGGACCCTCTGCATCACCCAGTCCGATGGCGCGCGCCGCGACAACTTCCCCAACAGCGGCGGCGAGGTCGGCCCCGCCCCGGCCGCCGAGCGCGCCAAGGTCTCGTGCGCCGACGCCCGCCTGCCGTTCAGCGGCCTCGATCTACCGATCCGCTAGCGGCGACTCGCGAGCGAATCGCGCGCGCCACCGTGCGCACCCGATGTTAAGCTGCTCCCGATGGGCCTCGCCGCGCGCCAGCGCTTCACGTTCGACGAGTACCTCGTCCTCGAGGAGATCGCCGAGGTCAAGCACGAGTTTCTCGCCGGCGAGGTCTGGGCGATGGCCGGCGGCTCGCCGGAGCACGCAGCGATCATCGGCAACGTGACCACGCTGCTCAATGTCCAGCTGCGCGGCCAGCGCTGTCGCGTTCACAGCACGGAGCTGCGCATTCGCGTGAAGGCCACCGGCCTCGGGACCTACCCCGATGTCACCGTCATCTGCGGCCGGCTCGAGCGCGACCCCGACGACCGCACCGGCCACACCGCGATCAATCCGCGCGTCCTCGTCGAGGTGTTGAGCCCGTCCACCGAAGGCTACGACCGAGGCGAGAAGCTCGCGCACTATCAGGCGATCGCGGGCCTGGCCGAGATCGTGCTCGTCGCGCACGATCGAAACGAGATCGAGGTAGTGCGGCGCGAGGCCGACCAGAGCTGGTCGCGCCACGTCGCCAGCGAGGGG
>DATIPJ010001097.1:0-1820 GCA_035472155.1 Kofleriaceae bacterium | reverse complement strand
TGGTGGCCACCGCCTGCCCGGCCGGCAGCCCGTCGGGATAGCTGCCGGCGCGGAGCTCCTTGCAGGCGGCGAGGATGTCCGGGCCGCCCTTGCGGTGGATCGCCCCGTCGACGCCACCGCCGCCGAGCAGGCTCGTATTGGCCGCATTGACGATCGCGTCGACGGCCAGCTTGGTGATGTCGCCTTCCCAGATCTCGATGCGCTCCATGCAGCGAGGGTAGCCCATGCGGAAGTCACTGATCTGATTGACCCGGTGTGCAACGAGCGGACCGAGTGGAATCGCGGCGCGGGGGTGGCTCGGAAGGCAACCATGGCGCGCCGTGATCTACCGCGTGCGCCGGCGCGGTCTGCGTCGGTGGCGCGCCAGGCGCGGGCGGCGCCATGGCATCATCGGCGCGTGTTGACCTCGCTCGGCAGGTACCGCATCGACGAGCTGCTCGCGCGCGGCGGCATGGGCGAGGTGTACCTGGGCCGGCTCGAGGGCGAGCACGGCTTTGCGCGCCCGGTGGTCATCAAGGTGATCCGCACCGAGCTGCTCACCAACGAGCGCGTCGCCCTGATGTTCGTCGACGAGGCGCGCATCGCCGCGGGCCTGCACCATCGCAACATCGTCCAGATCATCGACTTCGATCTGTTCGATGGCGGCGCCTACCTGGTCACCGAGCAGATCGTCGGCTGCGACCTGCGCCAGCTGCTGCACTACCTGCGCGCCGCGCCCCGGTTCGAGATCGCGCTCACGATCCTCGCCGAGCTCGCGACCGGGCTCGACGCAGCGCACGAGGCGCGCGACGGCGAGGGCACACCGCTCGGCCTCGTGCACCGCGATGTCAGCCCGAGCAACGTCCTGCTCGGCGTGCACGGCGAGATCAAGATCGCCGACTTCGGCATCGCGAAGGCGCGCTCGCGCAGCTACCACACCGTGTCGGGCTCGATCAAAGGCAAGGCACCGTACATGGCGCCCGAGCAGATCCTCGGCCAGCCCGTCGACCGGCGCGCCGATATCTTCTCGCTCGGCGTGCTGCTGTTCGAGCTCACCACGCGCACGCGGCTCTACTCGGGCCAGTCCAACACCGTCGCGATGCAGCACATCCTCGACGGTACGGTGCCCGACCCCGGTGAGCGCCGCCCGGGCTATCCGCCCGAGCTGACGCAGCTCGTGCGCCGCGCGCTCGCCCGCCAGCCCGACGACCGCTACCCGTCCGCGCGCGCCTTCGTCGACGATCTCGATCGGGTGGCGCGCGAGCGGCGGTGGAACCTGTCGTGCGCCGGCGTCGCCGACCTGGTCAAGCTCGTGCGCCAGCGCGCCCAGGTCGCGAGCTCCACGCCGGCGTGGCCCGCGCTGCGCCGGACCAAGGACGCCCGCGCATGACCACCGCCGCCGCCGAGGAGCGCGAGCGCGTCGGGCCGTACCACATCGTGCAGGCGATCGGCGCCGGTGGGTCGGCGCGCATCGACCTCGCGCGCATCGACCGCGCCTACGGCTTCCAGCGCCACGTCGTGGTCAAGCGCCCGCTCGAGCACCTGCGCGGCAACGCCCAGGTCGCCGCGTCGCTGCGCCGCGAGGCGCGCATCGGCGGCCTGCTCCGCCATCCCAACCTGGTCGCCGTCCTCGACGCCGGCACGCACGATGGCTACGACTACCTGGTCCTCGAGTACGTGCACGGCTCGTCGCTGCGCGCGCTCATGCAGACCGAGACGCCGGGCCAGGTCCGCGAGCTCCCGCTCGCCGCCGCCCTCGCGATCGCGACCGACGTCGCGCGCGCGATGCACGAAGCGCACGAGCTCACCGACGAGACCGGCGCGCCGCTGGGCCTGGTCCA
>DATIPJ010001096.1:0-2504 GCA_035472155.1 Kofleriaceae bacterium | reverse complement strand
GGCGATCTCAAGGTCACCGCCCGCGCGCGCGGCGACCTCTCGGTCGAGGTGCAGCCGGGCTACGCGATCGACGGCATGGGCAACGACCTCATGATCTTCGACGCGACGATCCGCAACATCAACCTCGAGGAGTTCCGGCTGCCGCAGACGATCTACGTCGTGCTGCGCTACTACGAGGAGCTCACCGACTTCATCGCGTACAAGGAGAACCTCGAGTACAAGGGCCACCGCCGCGTCCTCGAGTCGTGTCGGATCGAGCTGTCGCAGACCGAGCCCGACATCATGCGCGAGGTCGAGCTCGCCCGGATCTATCTCGAGAAGGGCGTGCAGCGCGTGCGCGATGCGCGCGATCCGGCCGATCCCAAGCCCAACGAGATCGACATGCGGTACACGCCGCGCGGCGGGCTCTCGGGCTCGACGCTCTTGCCCAACCTGCGGCTGCGGCTCGAGACGATGCTGCTCGCGATCCGGCGCGGCGCGCTCGAGTACACCCGGCGCGGCGTGATCTCGGCGCACGACGTGGTGCAGGCCTGCAACACCGCGCTGATGCTGCTCTACGCGAACCTGATCGACCTGCGCAACGTGTTCGACATCTTCCGGCTGATCGTCGACTGCGAGGGCGAGCTGGCGCTCGACGTCGACGTCCATCACCCGTCGATCGCGCAGAAGAAGGAGTTCTCCGAGTACCGCCGCCAGGTCGAGGTGATCCGCGGCCTGCTCGCCGAGAACAAGAACAACATGGACGCCTACATGAACTTGCTCGCGTACCAGAGCAAGTGCGCCGAGATCGCATCGCTCGCGATCGCCGGCGAGAAGCCGATCATCGAGGCGCCGACGTCCAACGCGCCGGCCGCGATCAAGATCGCCGACATCAAGGACTGGGAAGGCGTCAAGGGCATGCCGCAGCCCAAGCCCTCGATGGACCTCGAGGGGCTCACCTGGGTGCTGGTCGACGAGATCGAGATCCTCAACAAGGACTCCGAGGACAAGCACCTGTTCCAGATCAAGGAAGCCAAGGACAGCTACCGCTCGCGCCAGAAGCTCAAGTACCCCGACGGCACCACCGTCGAGGACACCGGGCGGGCCCACGTCGACGGCTACAGCGAGTTCAAGATCATGAACGTCACGCCGGGCCGCCCGGTCGTCGTGCTGCGCCGCATGGACTACGTCTACGGCGACTACGAGCTCGAGCTCACCGTCAACGGCAAGAAGACCGGCATCGTGTCATGCGTCGGTACCGACCGCGTGCACCGCTGGCGCAACTGGCCGGCACTGATCGCGCCCGAGTACGTCACCGACTCGAACCTGATCGTACGCCAGGGCTCGGTGACCGCCGGCCGCGACATCAACATGTTTCACATCTGGGTCTATCAGCCCAAGTAAAGGCGACCCGGCGGCGGCGATCAGCCGCCCACGATGACGTTGGTGGACGCCTCGATCATCTGACCCATCCCGCCGCAGTGCTGGTCCTGATCGCCCATGCGGTGGGCCGCCTTGCCGTTGATGAACACCGTGCCGCTGCCGACCTTGGCGGTCCACATGTTGGTGTTGCAGCAGGCGGTGTGCATGCCTTTGTCGTCGACGCGGACCGCGGGTAGCTTGTTCACGTTGACGTCGGACGAGCCGATGATCGCCGGCCCGACGGCGGGGTGCGGGCAGGCCGGGCAGCCGTGCACGCACGCGGGGATGTTCGACTTGTCACCGAGTCTGCATTGGCCGGGCATGGGTTCCTGATGTGCCTCGTGTTCTGGGGAATGATCAGACGATGCCGCCGGGGGGCATCGTTGCCGTACCGACGGCGGGGATCGGGCTGACCGGCGTGCCACCGGTGGCGATGACGAGCAGGTTGGTCACCGAGGTGCCGAGGCCGCCCGCGGGCACCGGCGTCTTCCATTTCTGGACGCATTGATCGAACGCGTGGGCGATCGACTCGAACAGCTCCATGGCGTACTGCGCCTGCGGGTCGCCGAGCATGGCGATCTTCTGGGCCTTGAGGACATCCATGGTGACCGAGACCGGCACGTTGATGAACTGCGCGATCGGCACCGGCATGTGCGGCATCGGCGGCGCGACCGGCACCGCCAGGGCCGAGTACGCGGGGAACAGCGGCATACCGGCGAGCTTGATGGTCGCAGTGTACGTCAGCCACGCGGTGCCGATCACCTGCGCGATCACGTTGGAGTACTTGAGCTCGGACGGGTTGGCCTTGGGCGCGCTCGCCATGATCAGCGGGTAGAGCGGCGGGCCCACGATCTGGCCGGCCGACACCGTCGGGCCGGCGACCACGAAGCCGACCATCGTGGACATCGAGTGCCACTGGCTCCACGCCGAGCAGATCGCCGAGCACGTCGTGTCGATGAACCCGCCGATCTTGGCGATGTGCATCTTCTGCGCGTCGGTGTGGTACTTGTTCAGCGTCGCCGGCATGAACAGCGGCGGCGCAGTCGTATCGGGCGACGTCGTCTTCTCTTCGGGCTTGAAGGCGTCGCCGTAGTGCTTGCCGG
>DATIPJ010001095.1:0-1723 GCA_035472155.1 Kofleriaceae bacterium | reverse complement strand
TCGTGCTGATGTCGGCGCGCTCGACGCTCGCGGACCACTACCGCGTGCCGAGCGGCTCGATGCAGCCGAGCATCGAGATCGACGATCGCATCCTGGTCAACAAGGCGGCCTACGGGCTGCGCGTGCCGTTCACGCACACCTACGTCGCGCACTTCCACGGGCCGGCGATCGGCGACGTGGTCGTGCTCGATTCGCCCGAGGAGGACAAGGTGCTGCTCAAGCGTGTGATCGGCGTGCCGGGGACGCGGGTCGAGGTGCGCGGCGGCCGGGTTCGCATCGACGGCAAGGCGCAGCCAGTCGAGGGCCGCGCCGATGGGCTGCACGAGCAGCTCGGCGCCGCGAACCACGCGCTGCGCCTCACCGGCGGCGGTGGACCCGACTGGGGCCCGGTCACCCTCCCCGAGGGCCGCTACCTGGTCATGGGCGACAACCGCGGCGACAGTCGCGACGGCCGGTTCTTCGGGCTGGTGACGCGCGATGCGATCCTGGGCCGCGCGATGGGCGTGTACTGGCGCTCGGGCCCGACGTGGGACGGGCTGTGACGCGGGGGCCGGCAGGCGATCGCGGCTTGCAGTAGCATCGCGGCGTGAGCACCACGCCTGACATCTCCGTCGATATCGATCGCGCGCTCGCGGTCGCGCGCGAGGCGGTCGCCGCCGGCGGCGCAGCGGCGCTGGCCCATCTGCGGCGCGGCGTGGTCGTCGAGACCAAGCCCGACCTGACGCCGGTGACCGCGGCGGACCGCGCGGCCGAGGACGAGATCATCGGCGTCATCCGCGCGGTGTTCCCCGAGCACGCGATCCTCGGCGAGGAGGGCGGCGCGCGCGGCAGCGGCGCCGTGCGCTGGATCGTCGATCCGATCGACGGCACGCGCGGTTTCGCACGCGGCGGCATGATGTGGGGCCCGATGGTCGCGCTCGAGGTCGATGGCGACCTGGTCGTCGGGGCGCTCGCACTCCCCGCGCTGGGCCGCACCTACTGGGCGGCGCGCGGGCAGGGCGCGTGGCGCGACGGCGAGCGGCTCGCGGTGTCGGCGATCGCAGCCCTGGCCGATGCGACGCTCTCGCTCGGCGAGCTGCGCCGGCTGGCCACCCATCGCGGCGTGCAGTCGCTGATCGCCGGCGCGGCCTCGACGCGCTGCTACGGCGACCTCGCCGGCTGCGCGGTCGTGCTCGACGGCCGCGCCGAGGCCTGGATCGAGGGCGGCGTGCAGCCCTGGGATCTCGCCGCACCGGCGATCCTGATCCGCGAGGCCGGCGGCCGCTTCACCGACTGGAAAGGCGGCCCTTCATTCGAGGGCGGCCATGGCGTGGCCTCGAACGGCGCCCTACACGACCTGGTGCTGCGCGCGCTCGCCGAGCCGCACCAGCTCGCGTAGTGCAAGCGTCGTCGACCGGGACCAAGCGGGCCCGAGCAAGTTGGGCGCACGCGTCGCGGAGCGATCACGTCGGGAGCTGGGCGTTCGAGAAGTGCGGCCGCCAGAATCGGAGCTCGGTGGCAAGCCAGTGGCGGAGAGCGTCGTGGAGCTTGCGGTAGTAGCCCCGGGCGTGCGCGTCGGTGGTAACCCACCAGCTGACGTCGACGTCGTAGTCGAGCAGCTCGGCAGTGAGCTGGGTGCGGCGCCCCAGCGGGTACAGATAGCAGCAGCCGAGGTAGCCGCCGGAGGCGGTGCGAACGACGTAGGAGTAGGAGAAGCCTTCGCGGAACTCACACTCGTGCCAGA
>DATIPJ010001094.1:0-4929 GCA_035472155.1 Kofleriaceae bacterium | reverse complement strand
CTGTTCACCGCCGCAGGCGCGCCGCCGATCACCGAGCTCAACGTCATCCACCCGCCGTTCTTCACCGGCCTCGAGGCGCTGCTCGAGGCGACGGACCTGCCCGCGATCAAGACCTATCTGCGCTGGCAGCTGATCGCCGGCACGCCGAGCACGGCGCTGCCGAGCGCGCTCGACAAGGAGAAGTTCGAGTTCTTCGGCAAGAAGCTGCGCGGGCAGCCCGAGCAGCGCCCGCGCTGGAAGCGCTGCGTGGCCAGCGTCGACGACGCGCTCGGCGAGGCGCTCGGCCAGGTCTACGTGACGCGCGAGTTCTCGCCGGCGACCAAGGCCGCGGCGGTCGCGATGGTCAAGGACATCGAGGCCGCGATGTCCGCCGACATCGACACGCTGACCTGGATGGGCCCCCAGACCAAGGCGCGCGCGAAGGACAAGCTCCACGCGATCGCCGACAAGATCGGCTATCCCGATCACTTCCGCGACTACAGCGCGCTGCGCGTCGTGCGCGACGATGCCTACGGCAACGCGCAGCGCGCGCTCGCCTTCGAGGCCCACCGCCAGCTCGCCAAGATCGGGCACGAGGTCGACCGCTCGGAGTGGGGCCTCTCGCCGGCCACCGTCGACGCCTACTACAACCCGAGCATGAACGACATCAACTTCCCGGCCGGCATCCTGCAGCCGCCGCTCTACGACGCCCGGTCGCCCGAGCACATCAACCTCGGCCGCATGGGCGCGATCGTCGGCCACGAGCTCACCCACGGCTTCGACGACGAGGGCCGCAAGTTCGACGGCAAGGGCAACCTGGCCGACTGGTGGACCACCGAGGACGGCAAGAAGTTCGACGAGCTCGCCGCATGCGAGGTCGCCGAGTACGGCACCTTCACCGCGGTCGACGACGTCAAGGTCAACGGCAAGCTCACGCTGGGCGAGAACACCGCCGACAACGGCGGCGTGCAGCTCGCCTTCCGCGCGTTCCTCGCCGAGGCCAAGCGCAAGTCGCTCGATCCCGACGCCAAGCAGGGCGCCTACACGCCGACCCAGCAGTTCTTCCTCGCCTATGGCCAGTCGTGGTGCGGCGAGCAGCGCGCCGAGCAGGTCCGGCTCCAGGTCCAGACCGACCCCCACTCGCCGCGCAAGTTCCGGGTCAACGGCGTGGTCCAGAACCTGCCGGAGCTCGGCAAGGCCTTCGGCTGCAAGGTGGGCCAGCCGATGATGCCCTCCCAGCCGTGCCGGGTCTGGTAGCTATCGAATTGACACCCATCGATTAGAAGGCCGCCCTGGCCGGTAGCGCCTAGATCCGCGCCTGGTAGCGGCCCGGCTCGGGCTCGTGGACGCGGCCGTCGCGCGCGAGGCGCTCGAGGTGGAGAGACATGCTGCGGCGCTCGACCGGGTCGGCGAACACGACCTGATCCTGTGGCCGATAGATGAAGCGGTGCTGCGCGATGTCGTCGAGCGTGTGCGGCTCGACGAGGTAGGCGAGCAAGCGGCGCTCGCGGTCGGCGATGACGGCGGTGAAGCGGTCGAGCCGCTCGAGGTAGGCCGCCTTGCCGTCGAGGACGCCGATGTGATGGAACGTGGCGTAGTGCTTGGCGTCGAGGTCGCGCGCCATCGCGAGGGTGCGCTCGAACGCCTCGAGATCGGACCACTGATCGCCGTAGTACGGGCCGAAGGTCGAGAGGTCGACGTCGGCGAGGTAGAGGACGCCGTCGGGCTCGATGCGAAAGAAGCAGTGGCCGCGCGTGTGCCCCGGTGCGTGAATCGCCTCGATCGTGACGCCGCCGAGATCGAACACGTCGCCGCCGCGAAATGGCTGCGCGTCGGGCCGCGGCGTGAAGTGAAACATCTCGACGACGGCCTTGCTCCACGCCGAGCGCACCGGGTCGGCATAGCCGTACAGCGCGAGTAGTCCGTCGAGCGAGCGGATGCCGGGCAGATCGGCCTCGTGAAACCGCCAGGGCACGCCGGGGTAGAGGAAGCTGCCTGCGAAGTGGTCCTCGTGGCAGTGGCTGTGCAGCACGGCATCGACGGCCGGCGGGTTGGGCCCGCGCGCGACCAGGCCGAGCGATGGATCGATCGCGACCGACTGATCGCGCCCACGCACGATCAGCGTGTTCCCGTGCGGGTAGCGGCCGCGGCGGTCGCCGTACAGCACGGTGACCGCGCCGATCTGCTGTTCCTCGAGCGTCTGACTCACGCGCGGATCATAGTCCCTTGGCGCCTTCACCGGCCGCGACGACCTTGAAGTCAGCCTTCTCGTTGACCGAGCAGTCCGGACAGGCCCAGTCCTGGGGAATCTGCGCCCAGGGCGTTCCGGGTGCGAATCCCTCGTGCGCATCGCCGCGCGCCTGTCGTAGACGTAGCCGCAGCCGGGGCAGCGATAGCGCATCACGCGGCCGCCATCTGCTCGTAGCGCGTGCGCCGCTTCGCGCCGAGCGCCGGATGGAGGTTGATCTTCGAGAGATCGCCGTGCGCCCAGGCGATCACGCGATGATCCATCACGCGGCGCCACGCCCACGGGACGTAGGACAGCGCGAACATCGCGGCTCGGAAGCTCCGGGAGTCCCTCGAAGTTGCGCAGGCTCTGGTAGCGGCGCGTCGGATTGGCGTGGTGATCGGAGTGTCGCTGGAGGTGAAACAGGATGACGTTCGTGGAGTCCGTAGCCCGCAATACGACTGGACTGTCACCCATGCAGGCAAATCTACGCCCAACGCTCGCGGGCTGTCATTCGCAGAGGTGGGAGTGCACGGGCCGTGCGGGTACGCCATCCCGCGAGCTGGCGGCGCGCACGCACCACGCGCTGCTTGATGACGTCGGCGCTGGCACCCGTCTGCGCGGCGGCATCGGTGTGCGATAGGCCAGCGATGGCGACCAGGAGCAGCGCGCGCCGCGGCTCGAGGGCGATGCGCTCGAGGTGGTGGAGCACAGCGGACAGCTCCTGACGCGCGCACGAGCGCTGCTCCGGATCTTTCCCTGTGTCGACGACCGTTTCGAGCGGTGTGGAGTCGCCGGCGAGCCGCCTGTCGCGGCAGCGCCGCCGGATGTGGTCGAGTGCGACATACATCGTGATCCGGCGCAGAAACGTGGATAACTGCGCTTCTCCGCGAAACCTCGGTAGCGCGCGGTGCAGCTGAAGGAATACCTCCTGGGTCACATCCTCCCGATCGGGCCCCGCGCCGATCAGCATGGTGACCGAGGAAAGAACGCGGCGATGGTGACGTAGATACAGCACACGAAACGCGCTCTCATCACCGCTCATCGCCGCCATCGCAAGGGCCTCGTCCGCGACGCCCGCGACTCCAGACCAGCTCTTCATCGTTTTCCTCCTCAATGCTGCGGCTTGGTCGCGGTGTTCAGGTGTTACAGCGAGTTACAAGCAGCTACTTCGCGCGACGCCCATACACCGCCGCACCGGAACGAATGCGCGGGTCCAGCGCTTCCAAAGCGTCGAGAACCCGCGCATCATCGTGCGCGCTTGATGCTCGACGTCAGCGCCGCCCCGGTGTGGCGACCTCCCGCTGTGATGGTGGGCCGGCAATCCGAGCTGGCATGGTGCGCGGATGCATTCGCGCGGCGCCGTGTGCTGGCGATCTACGGGCTGGCCGGCATCGGCAAGACGTCGCTGTTGCTCGCGGCGGCGCACGATCAGGTGCAGCGCACGCGCGCGACGGTGGCGTACCACGCGTGTGCCGAGGGCGAGCGAATCGGCGACGTGCTCGGCGCGCTGCTCGCCGGTGATCGGCCCGCGGTTCGCCGGGTCGCCTCGCTGCGCGCCGCGCTCGATGCGGTGGTGGAATGGGCGAGGCGGACGCCCCTGGCGCTGTGCATCGACGACGCGCACCGGCTGGACGAACCGCTGCTGCTCGATGTGCTCGCCCACCTCGGCGCGGCGCCGGCGCCGCTGTGGATCGCGCTGGCGTCGCGGCGTCAGCTGCCGCTGCCGGAGGCCGACATCGATGGCGCGGTGCTCCGGCTCGGGCCGCTGTCGCTCGACGGGGCGCGCGCGTTGTGGCGCGATCTCGAGGAGCGCTTCGGGCCGTCGATCGCGCGGTTCGATGCGCTCGACGGCGCGCTGCGGGGGATCCCGTTCGCGCTGCGGCGCGCGTTCGCCACGGGGCAGGGCGACGCCTCGGGCGTGGACGTGAGCGGGCTCGGGCAGGACCAGGCGGCGCTGCTCGCTCAGCTGTGCGCGTTCCGCGGCCCGGTCGATGTTGCGCGGCTTCGCCCGCTGATCCCCGAACGCATGGCGGCGTTGCCGGCGCTGCTCCAGGCGCTGCTCGTCGAGGTCACCGACACCGGGCGCGTCGCGGTCCACGATCTCGTGCGCGCGTCGGTCGCTCGATCGGCGCGGCCGCCGACCGCGGCAGAGCACCGGGTGTGCCTCGCGTTTCACGAGGGCGACGGCGACGCGCTGGCGCGCCTGCATCACACCATCGGCGCGGAGCAGTGGGCTGCGGCCGTGGCGCAGATCGACGACCTGGTGAAGCCGCAGTACGGCTTGTTTCCGCTCGGCGGCGTGGTCGAGAGCCAGGTGCGCGCCGCGTTCGATGCGCTCGAGCGCGCGCGCGTGGAGCTGCCGCTGTCGCTCCGGCTCGCGCGGCTCCAGCTCTCGGCGCGCCATGGCGAGGGCCGCGCGGCGCTCGACGCGTTGCACAGCGAGGCCGCGCGCGAGCCAGCGGCGTGGGTGCATCTCGCGACGGTCGAGCTGGTGCTCGGCGATTCGGTCGCGGCCGAAGCGCACGTCCGCCAGGCCCTGGCCGATCCTTCGATCGCCGCGGGGCCGATCGCCCGCGCGTTCCTGCTCGCGTTGCTGCTCGAGGTGCTGCGCCGCCAGGGCCAGGTC
The DNA here is from genome assembly GCA_035472155.1 of Kofleriaceae bacterium. Classification (GTDB taxonomy): domain Bacteria; phylum Myxococcota_A; class Polyangia; order Haliangiales; family Haliangiaceae; genus JABFXX01. Next base: position 94 of record DATIPJ010001094.1, on the reverse strand, counting down.
GAGAAGCTCGTCGACGTGACGGCGGAGCTCACCGCGGCGGCGGCGCAGCTCGGGCCGCTCGGCGCGGGAGTGGTGCAGGCGGCGCTCGCGGCGA